>JANPAP010000363.1:0-6703 GCA_031429975.1 Chitinophagaceae bacterium | reverse complement strand
CTGGATAAATTAGGCGTCTGGCATCAAATTGATACCGCAACTTTCAGAACAATTTTACCTACAGGTACAATTGTAAATAATAATGCCATTACCGGCGATAAATTGGGAAATGTATATTTTGGTACAACCAATGGATTGGTTTATTATAACAGAGGCCCTATTGATCAATTAAGTTCTTACCGCCGCTTTACAACGGTGCATGGATTGCCCAGTAATAATGTAAGAGGAATTGCAGTAGATACAATTCGATATAAATTAATAATTGCTACAGATAATGGCATTGTATTTTTTGATCAACAATGTATGAATGCAACTGTAGATTGCTGGAAACAAATTCCAAACAACAAATCTGATGCAACCTCTATCAGCAGTGGTAACTGGAGCAACCCTTCAATTTGGAGTAACAATAAAATACCCGATGAAAATACAATTGTAAATATCCTTCATACTATTTTGGTAGATATTGATGCAAACTGTAATTCAATTACTGTAAAAGGCGCAGGGCTTATAACTGTAAACGCAGGTAAAAAATTAAATATAGCCGATAATTTACCTACTGTAAATCAAACATCATCAAAAAATCAATAATTCTTTGCTGACAGTAATAAATAATTACTGTCAGCAATTTTTATTTTGAATTCTAAATTATTTTCTCACTGGTCTGTATTAATAAAGTCCATTATTTTTTATACATAATATTCCTTTCGGCACTATCCTTGTCAATACATACGTTTATCTAAAAAATCTAAAACTTATTAGGTTATTGACAAATTGACTATATTCTAAAAAAATTATGAGTAAACTATATAATATGCAAAGATCAGAAGAAGAATTGGAGTTCATGCCCATCATCCCCCTCAATGAAGACGACAGTGAAGATACCGATGCACTAAGCATTCCAACCGAATTACCTATTTTGCCACTAAGAAATACCGTGCTTTTTCCGGGAGTTGTTTTACCCATTACCGTAGGAAGAGATAAAAGCATTAAAGCCGTTTCGGATGCTTATAAGGCTGACAAATTGATAGGTGTAATAGCGCAAAAAGACAGTACTGTTGAAGAACCTTCAATTGCTGATTTAGAAGAAATTGGTACGGTAGCAAAAATTGCCAAATTAATTAAAATGCCCGATGGTGGTACTACCATAATTATTCAAGGAAAAAAGAGATTTAAGGTTGAAGAGATTACAACCGAAGACCCCTACTTTAAAGCCAAGATAAAAATACTGGATCAGGAAGTTTTAAAAGATGATACCGATTTTGATGCCATGGTAGGAAGTATAAAAGATCTGGCAGCTCAAATCATCAACCTCTCTCCAAACTTGCCAAGCGAAGCCGCAATTATTTTAAAAAACATTGAGAACCCTTCCTTCCTGATACATTTTGTAAGCAGTAATTTAAATTGCGATATTAAAGACAAACAACGCTTATTGGTGATCAATAGTATCAAGGCAAGAGCCGAGCTTTTGATGAATTTGATGCATACCGAATTGCAGTATACCGAATTAAAAAATAAGGTTACCAATAAAACCAGAGCCGAATTGGATAAGCAGCAAAAGGAATATTTTTTGCAGCAACAAATGAAGGCCATCAAAGATGAATTAGGCGGTGATAATGTGGCTGAAGTTAGAGAGATGATTAAAAAGGCTGAAGAAAAAAAATGGCCAGCAGCTGCAAGAGAAATGTTTATGAAAGGTGCAGAAAAATTAGAAAGGATGCATCCTACTACACCCGATTATTCAATTGTATATAATCACTTGGATTTGATGCTGGACCTGCCATGGGAAGATTATACAGCCGATAGTTACGATTTAAAAAAAGCAAAAAAAGTGTTGGATTTTGACCATTACGGAATGGAAAAAATTAAAGAAAGGATTTTAGAATACCTGGCAGTTTTAAAATTAAAAGGCGATATGAAAAGCCCCATACTTTGTTTTGTAGGCCCTCCGGGAATTGGTAAAACAAGTTTAGGTAAAAGTATTGCTCATGCCATTTCCCGTAAATATGTAAGGTTGAGTCTTGGTGGATTGCATGATGAAAGTGAAATAAGAGGACACCGTAAAACCTATATTGGTGCGATGCCTGGCAGGGTTATCCAATCTATAAGAAAAATAAAAAGCAGTAATCCGGTAATGATATTGGATGAAATTGATAAAGTTGGCAGCGACCACCGGGGCGATCCTTCATCTGCATTATTAGAAGTTTTGGATCCAGAACAGAACAATAGTTTTTATGATAATTATCTGGAAATGGAATACGATTTAAGCAAAGTGCTTTTTATCGCCACTGCAAATAATATCAACAATATTCAACCTGCATTGAGAGATCGATTAGAAATAATTGATTTGAGTGGTTATGCTGTTGAAGAAAAAATTGAAATTGCAAAAAGACATTTATTACCCAAACAAAAAGAAGCCCATGGCTTAAAAGATGTTACCGTAAAAGTTAGCGATGCAGTTCTCGAAAAAATAATTGAAGGGTATACAAGAGAAAGCGGCGTAAGAGAACTTGATCGGCAACTTGCAGCAATAATGCGGAATCTTGCCAAACAATTTGCAACAAAAAATAAATTAAAACCCACTCTTACTTTGGTTGACCTCGAAAAGATTTTAGGAAAACCAAGGATTAATAATGATATGTACAAAGTAGCCAACATGCCGGGAGTGGCTGTGGGCTTGGCTTGGACTTATGTTGGTGGCGATATTTTGTTTATAGAAACCAGCCTGAGCGATGGAAAAGGCGAATTAAAAATGACTGGTAACTTAGGAAATGTGATGAAAGAAAGTGCATCAACCGCTTTTACCTGGTTACAGGTTAATGCCAAAAAGCTAGATATTGATGGTGAAATGTTCAGCAAAAAAAATGTTCACATCCATGTGCCAGAAGGTGCTGTACCTAAAGATGGACCAAGTGCAGGTGTTACGATGATGACGGCTTTGGCAAGCGCCTTTACCGGCCGCAGAATAAAATCATTTTTAGCAATGACGGGTGAAATTACACTCAGAGGCCAAGTACTACCGGTAGGTGGCATTAAAGAAAAAGTATTGGCCGCAAAAAGATCGGGCTTAAAAGAAATTATTATGTGCTGGCAAAACGAAAAAGATGTTGCAGAAATAAATCCTTTATTTATTAAAGGAATTAAATTTCACTACGTTAAAACAATGATCCAGGTACTGGAAATAGCTTTAACATAAATTTTATTAAAATAATAAAACCAAAAGCAATCTTCATCCGTATATAATATTGTATAGGAATCAACATTAATTCATGTTGGTTGTTTTAAGGGTTAAAGAAAAAATCCCGCCGACTCTTCGGAGGGATTTCTTTTTTAAGTATTTGGGTTTGATTAATGAGCGGCTAATCGCTTTCCAATTATTACCAGAAAGTAGGTAATAACAAATGCCGCTAATACATCAATAGTATAATGTACATGCTGAAATAAAACCAGCACACCAACACTGATTGCTGCAAAAAATCCAATCCATTTATCGGTTTTACGTTGAAAGCAAAGTGTCAACAAAAACATATTGGAGGTATGGCCCGAAAAGAAAAGATCTTTGGTGATAAAAACATCCTTGCCACCATAAGTAAGGCTGGTTAAAGGATCTATTAATTTTATCAATCCCAATGGTGGATCGAGTGGAACTAATGAAATGCTGATCATCCTGACAATGCATAGTAATACCACAGAATAAATAACCTCAATAAAAATTACTGGATCATAAATACTACGGATAATAAATAAGATGGTGGTAGACCAGATGATAATAAATATGGGTATCGAAAAATCGTAAGGAGTAATTTGATTCAATATCCAATCATCCAACACAATCCCTTTGCGGCTTTCAATGGTTGCAAAAAATGTTGGTAGCAACAGCATAATTAATATAAAAACAATTACACCCCCTATTGCCTTGTTTCGGAACCGGATATTTTCAACGGCACTTCCCCAATTACTAATTTTGATACTTGAATAATTTGACTGTTGCTGCACGGCGCAAAAATAAAGCTGAAAATTGTATTTAAAGTCAGATATGATAATTTACCAAAAAATTAAATCATTGAACCCTTTAATTGTAAGTTATCTGTAATTGATAATTTGCAATAATCCAAAAACATCGCCAAGCCTTTCATTTTATTTTCATCTAACTGGTACTGGATATTTTCAGAATAATAATGCTCCAGATCAATCGCTTCAATTTGATTTTTTTCAATTACTTCTGCAATATGATCTAACCCAAATTTATTGGCTAAGTTAAATGCTTTTATAAATGCTGGCGCCATTGGCTTGTTACTAACCCATGCTGCAAAAACAAACGGCAAACCTGTATGTAGTTTCCAGGCTAATCCTAAATCATAATTAAAAGCAGCAATTTTTTTTTGCTGAAAAGCCCTGTCACCGATAATTACAGCCGCTGTAGTACCCTTTATCTGTTCAATAAAATCATTAGAAGCAGGAATAAATTGCGGATCAACTTTCCAATATTCCGTCAATAAATATTGCACTAATAATACTGAAGTACGGCTTTGATAATCTAACAAAACAATTTTAATTTCTTCAACCGGCACTTCGCTAAATAAGCATACACTCGACACGGCTCCATCACTGGCAATACAAAATTCAGATTCAATATAGTATTCCTTCATTTGAGGAATAATAGCCACCGGCACAAGTCCAATATCAATAATGCCATCCAGCAAAGCTGTAGCAATATTACTGGGATAATCCAACAGCAATTCCACTTCATCATTCATCATTCCCTTTTCCAATCCATACACCAAGGGTTTGGTATTAAGATAACTAACTGCACCAACTTTTATTTTTCCGGTAGTTCCATTCATTGCAAAACTCATATTTGCAAAGATAATGATGAGGGCAAGTTTTTCAATAGCAGCCTTTATCTTTGCTTTGATAAAACTACTTATGCAAATCTCCACACTTACAGCTATTAGCCCAATCGACGGCCGTTATAGAAATCAATTGCAACATTTAGATGAATATTTTAGCGAATACGCTTTAATAAAATACAGGGTTTGGGTTGAAGTAGAATACTTTTTTATGTTGGCGGAAAAACGATTTTTTAAATTACCGGCCGCTGTAAAAAAACAGTTACTAGATACTGCAAACAATTTTTCCATAACAGATGCAGAGAAAATAAAAGAAACCGAAAAAATTACCAACCATGATGTAAAGGCTGTAGAATATTTTTTAAAAACACAATTGGAAAATTGCAATGCCAGTCATTTAAAAGAGTGGGTGCATTTTGCACTTACATCGCAGGATATAAATAATACTGCCATTCCATTAAGTTGGAAAAATGCCATGGAGCTGGAATACCTCCCTTCTATTTTAAATTTACAATACGCAATCAGTAAATTGGCAGATGAATATAATGCTGTTTCGATGTTAGCTAAAACCCATGGTCAGCCTGCTTCTCCTACAAAACTGGGAAAAGAATTTCTGGTATTTGTTGAGCGGATAGAAAACCAAATTCAGTTATTCAGCTACATTCCATACATGGCAAAATTTGGGGGTGCCACCGGAAATTTTAATGCCCATCATGTAACCTATCCAAAATATAACTGGATAAAATTTGCAGATGATTTTACCGAAAATAAATTAGGCTTACAGCGCCAGCAATACACAACGCAAATTGAACATTATGATACGTTGGCTGCTCATTTTGATGCCATCAAAAGAATCAATACAATTTTAATTGATTTTAGCAGAGACCTGTGGACGTATATCAGCATGGATTATTTTAAACAAAAAACAAAGAAAGGAGAGATTGGAAGTAGCGCTATGCCACATAAGGTAAACCCGATAGACTTTGAAAATGCCGAAGGAAATTTAGGGATTGCGAATGCTTTATTGGAACATTTTTCTGCCAAACTTCCCATTTCAAGATTGCAAAGAGACTTAACCGATTCTACTGTATTAAGAAATATCGGTGTACCAATTGCACATACTATTTTAGCCATAAAATCTATAGAAAAAGGATTGTCAAAATTGGTTTTAAATCAGGCAAAAATTAACCAGGATTTAGATAACAATTGGGCGGTTGTTGCCGAAGCTATTCAAACAATTCTAAGAAGAGAAAACTACGCTAATCCATACGAAGCGCTTAAAGAATTAACAAGGGGAAAAAACTGTATGGATAAAAAAACCATCCATCAGTTTATTGGAAATTTAAAAATATCGGCTGCAATAAAAAAGGAGTTAAAATCTATAACCCCTTTTAATTACACTGGTTTATATTAAATAAAGAACTTTATTTTTTTACCGCAAAGGCCCAGAGACGCTAAGAAACCCATTAAATAATTGGAAGAAAATTAAAATCCTTAGCGTTACTGCATTTTGATGAAAAAATATTACTGCAGCGGTACAGAGACTCAGAGAAAACAATTGAGGAGCTGGAATTAATTAACCCCTTTGCGTTACTACATCTTGAGAAAAATTATTGAACATTATTATAAACATTTTAAATCCATTGCTGATAACTTATTTGTGCACTTCGCTGGTAAAATGAAACGAAATGTCGGGATTGTTTTGAATTTCAGTGTTTAAAAACCATTCACTTTGTGCCAAATAAACCAGGTGCCCATCTTTATCTTCTGCAATATTTGCTTGTTTATATTTGATAAAATCTTCTAGCTTTTTTGGGTCCTTGCTGGTAATCCAGCAGGCTTTAAAAAAGGGTAAA
>JANPAP010000362.1:0-4702 GCA_031429975.1 Chitinophagaceae bacterium | reverse complement strand
AAACCATAATCGTAACGTCATTTTCGGATCTTCGGCCCCCTTGAGGTGTTTCGCCGCTGTGCTGTTTGTGACACTACGCACTGTCCAATAAGGGAATGATCATGGCCAAAGCCCGCAAAACCTTAAGATCTGCTGACCCGGAGGTAATGCTCTCCAACATTGCGCCGTTCCCAGCCACCAATCCGCAAATGCTGCAATTTTACCGCGAAATGTTGCTGATCAGAAGGTTCGAGGAAAAGGCAGGGCAGCTATACGGATTGGGGCTAATCGGTGGTTTCTGCCACCTTTACATTGGACAAGAGGCTGTAGCAGCAGGTTGTATGACAGCCACCAATCCAGAAGATAAGTTTATTACAGCTTACAGGTGCCATGCACTGGCTATTGCAAAAGGTGTATCACCAAATACAAGTATGGCTGAATTGTATGGTAAAGCAACTGGCTGCAGTAAAGGCAAGGGAGGAAGTATGCATCTTTTTGGAGTGGATGTTGGTTTTTTTGGTGGACATGGTATTGTAGGTGCCCAAATTGGTACAGGTGCCGGTTTGGCATTTGCCGAAAAATATAAGGGCACCAATAATGTGGCTGTTTGCTTTTTTGGCGATGGTGCAGCAAGGCAGGGCATGTTGCATGAAACCTTTAACATGGCCATGACCTGGAAATTACCCGTAATTTTTATTTGCGAAAATAATAATTATGCAATGGGCACTTCGGTAGCCCGTACCAGTAATGTACTGGATTTATATAAAATTGCCGATGCCTATGATATGCCCGGCGATACGGTGGATGGTATGAGCCCGGAGGCTGTACACGATGCCATGTTAAGAGCCGTAAACAGAGCCCGTGAAAAAGGCGGCCCAACTTTACTTGAAATAAAAACCTATCGCTACAAAGGTCATAGTATGAGTGACCCTCAGAAATACCGTACCAAGGATGAGGTGGAAGAATACAAACAAAGAGACCCAATTGATCATGTTTTAAATGTTTTGAAAACAGAGTATAAAATTGCAGATGCAGATATTGAAGCAATCAATAGCAGGGTAAAAGACCAGATTGATGAATGTGTAAAATTTTCAGAAGAAAGCCCATGGCCTTCGGATGATGAATTGCTGAAAGATGTTTATGTTCAGGAAGATTATCCATTTATTGTTGACTAAATTCAAGATCAAAAAAAATCAAAAATAAAACACCTAATTTTTAATCATTAAAACAAATATCCGGTTACATTTTAATAAATGATTTCGGGATGAGATTACAAAATGGCAGATAAGAAAGTAACAGTAGAAACTGTTGAAACAAATGAAGTAATTACAAAGGCAAAAGATTTTTGGGCAAAATTTAGCAAACCCATTATTTATGTTGGGGGTGCTTTAATTCTTGGCATTGGTGGCTGGTATGGCTACAAAAATTATGTAAAACTTCCGAACGAAGAAAAAGCTTCGGAAATGATTTTTCCTGCAGAACATTTGTTTGATAAAATGTCGCAAACCGGATTTAATAAAGATTCTATCAATCTTGTATTAAATGGGGGTAAGGATATTACAGCCGGTGTATTAAAAGTGATTTCAAATTATGGCGGAACAGATGCCGGCAACAGAGCACATTTTATTGCAGGCCTTTGTTACTTGCACAATAAAGATTTTAATAATGCAGTAAAACAATTAACCGCTTTTTCAACAAAGGCAACACAAATACAGGCTGTAGCCTACAGCGCAACGGGTGATGCTTATGCTGAATTGAAAAAAAATGACGAAGCTTTTGATCAATACAAAAAAGCTATTTCGGTTAATGCAAAAGATGAATTTATGACACCGGAGGCTTTGTATAAAGCAGCATTGTTTGCCGAAACAATTGGTAAAACAAAAGAAGCGATTGAATTTTTACAACGCATAAAAGAAGAGTTTCCTAAAAACAGTCATGCCAACGATGTTGATAAATATCTGGCAAGATTAGGTGTAAACAGCTAATCAAATTGTTGAAGGGCTCATAAAATAAACGGCAGTAAAACTGAAAATATTTATGTCAGCTAACTCTGATAATTTATACAATATTACAGGCATCCAATTACCAAAGGGTGCCTGTGTAGTTATTATACGTACCGAATGGAATGCAGCAACCATCGATGCATTGGAAGCAGGTTGCAAAAAAATTTTGCAGGACAATCATATTCCCAGTACTACGGTTGTTGTTCCGGGTGCTTTTGAAATTGCCTATGCCATAAAAACTTATTGGGAAACCCACAAATACAAAGAAAACAGGCCCCATGCATTTATTGCATTAGGCTGCGTATTACGGGGCGATACCCCACATTTTGATTACGTTTGTAAGGCTGTAACCGATGCTGTGGTTCAATTAAATTTAACCCTGCAAGTGCCAACAATTTTTGGTGTACTTACTGTGGATACACAACAACAGGCTGATGAAAGATTGGGTGGTATCCACGGCCACAAAGGAGAGGAGGCTGCCATTACTGCATTAAAAATGATTGCCCTTAAAAAAAGTTTTACAGATAACAATTTACAAGGGTAATTGCTGTAACAAAAATTCATTTCATAAAAAAACGCGGCAACAAAAACCTTTATCAGAATTGGAGGAAGGCATATGAGAGTACACATTTTTATACCATGTTTTGTTGACCAGTTATATCCGCAAACCGGATTTAATATGGTAAAGGTTTTAGAAAAAGCCAGTTGCGATGTTGTGTATAACAACAATCAAACCTGCTGTGGACAACCGGCATTTAATGCAGGATACTGGAATGAATCACGGGAAGTTTGCAGTAAATTTTTAAACGATTTTGAAGGAGCCGATTACATCGTTTGTCCCAGTGCCAGCTGTGTTGGTTTTGTAAGAAATTATTATTCAAAAATTTTTGAAAACTCATCGCTTCACAACCAGGTAAAAGATTTGGGTAAAAAGATTTTTGAGTTCACCGAATTTTTAACAGATGTATTACAGATAGAAAATTACGGGGCTGTGTTTAATGCAAAAATTACCTATCATGATAGCTGTGCTGCATTAAGAGAATGCAAAATAAAAGATGGCCCCCGCCGCTTATTAAGTTTTGTAAAAGGATTACAATTGGTAGAAATGAATGACACCGAAACCTGCTGTGGCTTTGGTGGCAGCTTTGCTGTTAAGTTCGATGCGATATCAGTAGCAATGGCCGATCAAAAAATAAGTAACGCAAAAGTTACGGATGCCGAATATATTGTTTCAACCGACCTGAGTTGCCTCATGCACCTGGATGGGTTTATAAAAAACAAAGGGCTTGCAATTAAAACAATGCACATTGCTGATGTTTTGGCAAGTGGCTGGGATCATTAATCAATTACTTTTCCTATTTATTATTGCTTGAGTCTTTAATCTGATTGCTGCTTTTTTTCGTATCTGTTTAAAAGAAACAAATGAAAAAACTCTTCATCAGTCTTGTTGTAATCAGCCTTTATTCCTGCAATTCAAATAAAGCAATAACCGACATTGTTTTTGCCGACAGTATCCTTACCAATTACAGCAGCCCATCTGCCATAAAAAACAATGCTGCCGATTTACAATTTTGGCAAAGCCGTATTACTTCCAATCCCGGTATTGTAAACGAATTGAAATATGCAGCCGCATTAATGGGCCGTTTTCATTTGTTGGGAAATATAAAAGATGTAAAAACTGCCGACCAAATTTTAATAAAAATCGACAGCACTTTTAATCATAAGGAAGCTGCTCCCATCCTGGCTTTAATTAGCCACAGTATTTTACAACATCAATTTAAACAGGCAGAAAACTACTTGCAAAAAGCAACTTCCATAGGCTTAAAAAAATACGATGAACATGCCATTGCTTTTGATGTGTATTTTGAAACCGGTGAATACAACCGGGCATACCAACATTTATTGGCTATAAAAAACAACAACGATTATGGCTACCAGTTCCGTCTTTCAAAATGGGAACATTATAAAAGCAATTTGGAAGGCTCCATTGCAGCCATGCAAAAAGCCACTGATTTAAGTGGCAGCGATACCAGCTTACTGCAAGCAGCAATTTCCAATACGGCAGATTTATATCTGCATAATAACAATCTTGAAAAAGCACAGGAGCTATATAAAAAATCATTACAACTTAGTGTGGCCGACCTGCACAGCTTACTGGGTATTGGATGGATTGCATTGGCACAAGATAAAAATTACGAAGTGGCTGATAAGATTTTTAAGTTTGTTGCAACCAAAAATGCATCGCCAGATCCCATTTTTAAATTGATTCAAATGGCCGAAGCAAAAGGCGATAAAAAAATGGCGGTTCAATGGGCAAATAAATTTGTAACAATGGCAGGTCACAAAAATTATGGCAATATGTACAACAAATATCTTATTGAAATTTACAACGATATTTTAAACGAACCGGCAAAGGCTGTTTCAATTGCTACAAGTGAACTTGAAAACAGGGCAACGCCGCAAACCTATGCCTGGTACGCATATTCGTTATTTAAAAACGGACAACTGCCTGAAGCACTGGCAATATTTAAAGAGCAGGTTTCTGGAAAACCATTAGAAGGATTAGAATTATTTTGGGTGGGAAAAATGATGATGGGAAACAATAAAGGATTTAATGCAAAGGCCTTTTTTAAAGAAGCTTATAAAAACAAGTATGATATAAGCCCAGCAAAAAAGATAGACATCGAATCCATTTCAGGAATAAAATAATCGTTCTACCG
>JANPAP010000361.1:0-4417 GCA_031429975.1 Chitinophagaceae bacterium | reverse complement strand
CTAAAGCTGATAAGCAAAAAGAAAATCCGAACTACTATTTTATAATGATGAAACAATTAACCTTACTGGGATATTTCAGTTCAAAAATTGGCGCTACTGAAGCATTAAGATATGTAGCAGTACCGGGAAAATATGATGGGGCATTCCCTTATAAAAAAGGTGATAGAGCTTGGGCAACAAACTAAATAATCTTAATAAAAAACACCATGATAACAAGAAGAAATTTTTTAATCAACTCCTCCATACTGGCTACTGGCACTATGCTTGGTGTAAAAGCAATGGCATTAAATGGATTCAACAAAAATACGATCGGGTTACAACTGTATTCATTAAGAGATGAAATTCCGGTTAGTATTGAAGCTGTATTTAAAAAGATAGCAGCAGCCGGATATAACAGCGTTGAAATGTATGGTTTTAACAGCAAGGAAAACTTTTTCAATAAAAGTCCAAAGGAAATTGCAACCCTTTTAAAAAATAATAAATTAATTACGCCAAGCGGACATTACCAATTGGAATTATTTACAAAAGATGCATCACAAACCATTGAAGCCGCACTATGCTTGGGCCATAAGTATATTGTAATTCCATGGTTACCGGAATCGGTTAGAAAAACAAAAGATGATTACAAGATTATTGCCGAAAAAGTTAATAAGGCAGCATTATTATGTAAGCAACAAAATATTAAACTGGCCTACCATAATCACGATTTTGAATTTAATAAATTTGAAGATGGCTCTTGTGGATTTGAAGTTTTAATAAACGATACAGATAAAACATTGGTAAATTTTGAGCTGGATCTTTTTTGGGTAGTTTCTGCCGGATTAAATCCTATTGATTTGTTTAAACAACACCCCGGCCGTTTTAAAATGTGGCATGTAAAAGACATGGATAAAACGCATTCAAAACTAAACACCGAAATTGGAACCGGCAGTATCGATTTCAAACCAATATTTGCAAATGCAAAACTTTCGGGGCTTGAATATTTTTATGTGGAGCAGGAAAATTTTTCTATGCCTTCATCAGAAAGTATTGCAAAGAGTATTGCCTTTGTAAAAAAGAATTTATTAAAATAATAGTAGTATAAAAACAAGGTTAAAAAATAAACCCCTCAATTTGAGGGGTTATTTATTTATAATTTTATCATGTAAATTAGTTTGTTTTTACTACAGGCAAAACATATTGTTTTTCACCGGCCTGTATTTTCAGCAAATAACTGCCTGCAGCAAGTTTCGCCATATTAATCTTACTGATATTGGGCCCTTTAAATCCTTGAATTTGATTAGCCATTAATTGCTTTCCGCTAACATCGCTAATGCTGATAACAACATCTGCATCTTCAATAAGATCAAAACTTACATTGGCAATTCCTTTAACCGGATTAGGATAAACACCTATTACCAATCCTTTTGCATCCAAACGTACGCTCTTAATTTCGGTATAAACAAATTTGCCATCCTTATCAATTTGCTTAATTCTAAAATAAATTACGCCGACAGCTCTGATAGCACTTAAATTATCTTGAGTAAAAGAATAACTATTAGCAGCCCTGCCATTATTTTTAGGACTTAAAGTTCCAACCTTAACAAAATCAACAGCACTTAAACTTCTTTCAACCTCATAACGGTCAACATTGGCATCTTCATTTTCTACATTCCAATTTAATATTGCCTGATTATTATTTTTAATTGCAGTAAAGTTTAAAAATTTAACAGGCACTACACTAAATGGTTGTAAAGGAACAAAGGATGGACTGGCTGAGTTATTATTTGTTGGAGGTAACAAAGCTGAACCAAAAAACATGTTGGCATAATCAGTAATGTCTCCGGCTCCATTTACTTGAACATACCAATACATTTGTCCATTAGGCCCACCGGCAGGTGATTGATCATCTAATCTTAAAGTAGAGAAATAAGTATTAGTTGGGAAAGTAAATTCTGCAATTGGATTATCTTTTGAATTTGCCAGCCAGGTTGAAGTTGTAGTAGCTGTTGCAATATTATTCATTAAATAAGAATAATATGCCCTACCAGCAATGATATAAGGATTATTCCCATCAGTAGGTAATAAATCCAAACTTGGAATCATTGACGCCTTTACAATTTGAGCTTCCGTAGGATTTCCACCCATTGATGTTTGATCTACGATGCTAAATGTTATATTAATATTGCCAAACAAAACATTTGATAGTGCAGTAGAAGAATTATTTTTTCCATAAACTGAAACCTTGTTACCACCCGGGGCTGGATCAGTAATTGTTCCCTGAATTACAGTTTGAGAAAATCCACTATTGGAAATTCCAAAGGCAAAACAGGCTAAGAGTATTATACTTTTTTTCATAACAGAAATATTAATAATTAAGGACTAGTAAAATTGTATTTATTAAAAGTTTGGTTGATTAAGAATGGCTGCTTTATTACCCGCTAATACTGTATTTAATAAAACATTTTCATCGTTTGATGGTCCGCTATAACGGATATTACCATTCAGGTTTAAATCACTTGCAGAATATCCGTTAATGATTGACGCTTTATTACCCAATAAACTTGTGTTTAATAATTGGTTTTCATCATTACCGGGTCCGCTATACCTAACAACTTTGTTACTATTAGCATCTCCAGCCCACATGCCAAAAGTAGTTCCAGCAACCAATGTTGCCATTGCAGTATTTGTTGTTACTGTACCTAAAAATGCCTGAGCAAGTGAAGTAGTAAAATCGTAATTGGTATTAGTTGTTTTTGCCAATGCCAATGAAGCAGCAGTTCTAACTCCAAGATGATTTCTATGACGAACAGAAATGAAGTAACTACCAGCAAGATTTCCAGCCATATTAACTGGTGATACACCATCCGTTTCTACAACATTTCCACTGCGTTGCAATAAAGCAGCTCTTTGAGAAACCACAACACCATCACTCGTTCTGTGTAATTGTACTAATACCCAGTCAACAATTGTATTATTTGTAGATGCACCTGCAGCAGATCCAATTACGGTGCTGGCCGAAGTTTCACCCCCACCACTTCCTCTTAAAGGAGCAGTTATAAATCCGGAAATTGCAGTATATGGTTCAGCAGCCGGGATTAAATTTGCAGTACGTAAATTATCACTCATTACACCTGTTCCGGTATTATAAGCGCCTTGTAAAAAAATCTTTGGAGTAACTAAAAGTGGTGAAAGAACTGGTCTTGTACCAATAGCAAAAGTACCCAATGTCATTACTGAACTACGTGTATATGTATAAGGATTAGAACCCGTAGCAGTAGTAGTTTGACTATTTAATAAATCCCAACCAACATTTGCTGCTGGTGTTGTAATATAATTTGAGATACCCGCTCTTGTTCTATCAAATCCTGCTAATTCGTCGGCAGCATTCCAAGTTGTTGTAACACTCAAATTACTTCCTCCAGCAACTGCTTCAGAAATATCCCAACTGTTATTTACAACTTCCTTTGCATAAGCAGACCCCGTAGTTCCTCCACTCATTACAGTAGGAAATGCTCTAGCACTTATTTCATCAGCAGTACCTGCATTTGAAATAACCACAGGATTGTAAGCAGCCGTTGAATTACCAATTGGATAATTAAATGCAGCAGCACCTAAAGCAGTTTTCTGCAACTTACCAGTACCATTAGTAACGACATATTTAGCACTGGTTGCATTGGTAATAGTTCCAGCACTTCCAATAGTTAAATTATTATTACCCAACAATACTTTTCCGTTTGTCATTAATAGATCACCACTAATTTTAGCAGCACCGGTTAAGGTTGCATTTGAAGCATTATCCAATTCTAAATTGGGTATTGTAAATCCACCCATATTTACATTTTGATTGGCAGAACCTTTTAAAAGTACTTTACCAGTACCTTGAATGTCAACATTACTGGTAACATCTCCCTGTACTGTAACTGTGGCTCCTGCTTGAATAGTAAATGTAGCCTGATCAATAAATAACTGCGCCGAAGCTATATTTCCCAGTAAAATTGCCAATCCTAAAAGAGGCAGATGTAGTTTTTTAACACACATGGATGTTTGTTTTTATATTAAAAATATTTATTGACCATATTATTAGCATAAAAATACATTTTTATTTTAATGCACAAAAACTATTTTATCTAATAGAATCATTTAATTAGTAAACGGTGTATTAGTATGATAATTAAATTAAACGATGAAGTTATTCAAAGTCTGCAGTTATTAAAATACCATAAATAGAGTATTTTAAATTATCCGATACTTTTATTAATAATCTGTTTGTTTTAATCAGTTAAATTAACCGAAATTTGCTGCAATTATTAAAAAATATGATCGCAGAAATTAAAGTTCCAACAGTAGGTGAAAGTATAACAGAAGTTTCCTTAGTTAAATGGATTAAGCAGAATGGAGATTGGGTTGAAAGAGACGAAGTTATTGCTGAACTGGA
>JANPAP010000360.1:0-1640 GCA_031429975.1 Chitinophagaceae bacterium | reverse complement strand
GCTTATCAATTGGCAATAAAAGTTGAATACTATCATAAACTTTCAAACTGCCAGCACTATCGGATGTAAAACTAAAAACAGGGTTCGTTATCTTATTTTCCAACCTGTATCTGCCGGCCAGTGTGGTATCTTTTTTTAAAGAATCAACTTGCTTGCTAATTTTATTAATAAGATTATTTAGCTCTTTAATTTTGATAGAATCAGTAGTTGATTTTAATTTCTTTTTATTGCTGGCAATTTTATCTTCCAATTTATTCACTACCTGGCTTATTGAATTATCCGGATTGATTTTAATATCAGAACTTGGATTTATTACATTGAAAAAAATTATAAAAAATAATCCAGATGTAAATACATACATCCTTACCGGGTTTAAGTAAGTGGCTCTTTTACCACAAACATATTCATGCGGCAGAAATCCCGGTCTGAAAACAAGGTAGCGGAGTGTATTAAAAAACTTGTTATCAAAATGCGTAATATCCTGAAAAAAATGATTGATTAAATGGAAAAAAGATTCCTGGGTTTCAACATTTTCCTGACCACAAATAGGACAATATCTTCCCTCGAGTTGAGCATTACAGTTTAAACAATTTTTTTCTTTGCGTTCTATTAAATGACTCACGTATTAAGAATTTTGTTAAAAATACTTAAAAAAGAAGCGGCATAACCTTTCCAATTTTTATAAGAATAAATATCTGAAAATTTAAACAAGGTATTAGCCTAAATTAGCGGCTGAAAACAAAAAGCATGATTAAATATTTTTTTACAGTTTCGTTAGTTGCAGTTGTAAGTATTAATAATACGGCTGCCCAATATTATCACAAAGATATTTTGAGTGTAAAACAATCCTTTGCTGATAAAAGCATTTTGCAGGATCAAAAAATAAAAACAGTAATAGTACATAGTTTTGAAGCAGATGGATCGACCAGTGAAGGTTTCTTTTGTCAAAAAAAAATTAGTAAAAATTATAAACTTGTTGAAACTTTTACCAGATCGTATATGACTGGAAAATCTTTACAGTCGGCCTTTTACAACGAAAAGGGAATGCTGATAAAATCAATTGACAGCTCAGAAATAAATGCCGTTACTACTGTTTACGAATACGACGAGAAGGACAATGTAATTACAATTACCTCTTACAATCACTCAAGCGATGAGGATTATACAACGGCAGTAAAAGAAGTACACGCCTATACTTACAATTTAAAAAGCAAACCGGTAAAAATGCTCCGCATTAGAAATGATACCGACACAACTTTAATAGATTTTGTGATTGATGAAAAAAATAATGTTACCGACGAAATTGAAAAAACACCCAACGGAAAACATTATTATTATTATTACGATTCTAAAAACCGCCTTACTGATATCGTAAAATTTAATGTGGTAAAAAATGCACTGGTTCCGGATTTTATTTTTGAGTACGATTATGAGGGGCAATTAACGCAAATGGTTTCGGTAGAAGAAGGTATTTCTGGTGATTACTTTACCTGGAAATATACTTACCTGGATGGCTTGAGAATTATAGAAAAATGTTTTTCGAAGGACAAAAAACTACTGGGTTATTTTGAATATGAATACAAATAAAAAACCTGCTTAATATTTTAAGCAGGTTTAAAAAAATTAATTTTTTATGTTAG
>JANPAP010000359.1:0-10924 GCA_031429975.1 Chitinophagaceae bacterium | reverse complement strand
GCAATTCCACAAATGGCCGATACCGTAGAGGTTTTAAAAGGATTGCAATTAGAAAACTCCAACAGTAAATTGCTGGCGATTGTTGCCAATGCAAGAGGCGCACAGGATGCGGTTGTGTTTGATGAAATCAGTTATTTGGGTTTCCCGTTTTCTGCGTCACCAACATTTCAACAACGTAATACCAACAGCAGCATGGAAGATTCTTTTGAAACGGTTGCAACAATTCAAAATCTTTGTATTAAAAACAATAAGAAATTAGTAGTGTATATTTCAATGGCTTTTGGCAATCCTTATGGCGATGTTTACAATGAAAGTATTGTAATGCATTGGGTAAATAAAATGGTACAATTAGGCGTGCAAATTATTTCGATGGCCGATACGGTAGGTGTTGCTACTGCAAATCAGGTGGGATCCATTTTAAATATACTGATTCCTGAATATAAAAATTGCAGCATTGGAGTACACTTACACAGTACATCGGCAAACTGGAAACCAAAGCTAGAAGCGGCTTTAAACGCTGGATGTAAAAGGTTTGATGGCGCATTAAAGGGTATTGGTGGATGCCCGATGGCCGATGATGAACTGGTGGGAAATATGGATTCGGAATTGATGATTCCTTATTTTAAAGAATTGGGGTTATTGAATAATTTGGATATGGAAGCTTTGAAATTATCCAGTGATATCGCAACATCTATTTTTATTTAATTATTAAAGCAGTAAGAAAACGAACAATGGAATTTAGATTAGCCTTTACTCCCAAAGCATTTCAACAAAAAATAAATCACCAGCATTCATTAATGTTGATCGGCTCTTGCTTTACCGAAAATATCGGGAATAAATTAAGGCAATTGAAATTCAGTGTGCATGAAAATCCAAATGGTATTTTATTTAATCCTATCAGCATTTCAAAGTCGATAAATTCTTATGTGCTGAATAAGCAATATCAGGAAGCAGATTTGTTTTATCAAAACGAGTGCTGGAATAGTTGGGAACACCACAGTCGTTTTTCTCATCCCGATAAAAATAGTTGCCTGCAACAAATCAACCAGTCGCAACAGGCGGCTCACGATTTTATACACAATGCCGAATGGATTTTAATTACGGTTGGCTCTGCATTTGTTTACGAACTCAGCAACTGCGATGTAGTGGCCAATTGCCATAAGGTACCAACCGATAAGTTTACAAAAAGATTACTCAACAGCAACGAAGTAGTAACAGAGTTTAGAGCAATGCTGGATATTATTCTGGCAAGTAATCCAGCCGCAAAAATTATTTTCAGCATCAGCCCGGTGCGTCATTTAAGAGATGGGTTTGTAGAAAACAATCGCAGCAAAGCCGTATTGATACAGGCTATTCATCAATTGGCCGATGGCGATGAACGGTTATTTTATTTTCCTGCTTACGAATTGGTGATAGATGATTTAAGAGATTATCGTTTTTATGCAGAAGACATGGTGCATCCCAATTATGCAGCAACAAATTATGTTTGGGAAAAATTTATTACTGCTTGTATCGATGAACCATCTCAGGTGCTGATGAAGGAAATTCAAATTTTAAATGCTGCAAAAAATCACAAGCCATTTAATCCGGATTCTAATTTGCATAAAAAATTTCTGCAAACAAATTTGCAAAGGGCATTGCAATTAAAAAGTACGCATCCTTATCTGGATCTGGAGGAGGAGCTGGCTTATTTTGGAAAATAATTTTAATGCATTTAATGAATCCGGTCGCCTCTTATTTCAAGTGTTACAATCATAGCCCTTTCAAATTCAAGCCAGGCATTCCAGCGTTTTCTTACTTTTTCCTTAGGTAAATAATGCTCGGCAAGGTTTATAAAAAGAGTGTAATGCCCTGCTTCGCTTTCCATAAACTTGCGGTAAAAATTCCGCAGGTAAGCATCTTCTAAATTTTCGCTTAAGCGCTTAAACCTTTCACAACTTCTTGCTTCAATCAATGCCATCGTAAGCAGTCTGTCTAAAAAACGGTCTTCTACACTGCCATCTTTTTTTTGAAATGCCAATAAATTATTTACATATTCATCTTTGCGCTGTTTGCCTAATTGTAAATTTCTTTTTTTTAATTCAGCTAAAACCATTCTGAAATGGGCCCATTCTTCGGTAACAATTGGTGCCAGTTCTTCTACCATTTCTATCCTGTCGGGATACCGTTGAATCAACGAAATGCAGGTGGTTGCTGCCTTTTGTTCGCAATAGGCATGGTCTGTCAGTATTTCTTCTAATTGCATGGCGGCAAGGTTTACCCAACGTGGGTCGGTGGGTAATTGTAAACCCAGGATATTTTTTACATCAATGTTTTCAAACTGCATGCTGCAAAAATATATAAACCAATTTGTTTTGTCCGTTTGCTTTTTATTAAATTACGTTCATGTATTTTTTAAACAGTAATGCTTTAATAAATTTGTTCAATTTATTAAAGCAGATCGTTTTTATACTATTATAAAAGAGATACTATCATTGTCAAATTTCTAAAACTAACAGATGAAAATTTTTTCATTTTCACTAGCTGCAATCTTTACAACAGCTCTTGTAATACTACTCAATAACCAACTGGTTTTACCGGCAGCATTGGGTAAATTACTGAGTCCACAACATGGGGTATGGCAAAATGCCGAGGAGCAGGATCATGACTTTAGTGCCGATTTAAAATTTGATAATTTAAAAGGTAAGGTAGAGGTATATCTCGACGACCGGTTGGTGCCACATGTTTTTGCCGAGCAGGAAACCGATGTTTATTTTGTACAGGGTTACCTGCATGCAAAATTCAGGTTGTGGCAAATGGAATTGCAAACCCATGCAGCTGCCGGAAGAGCCAGCGAAATCATCGGCGCAAAAGCAATTGCCCACGACCGTGAGTTTAGAAGATTGGGAATGGGCTATGCCGCCGAAATTTCATTAAAAGAAATGGAAGCCGACCCTGAAACAAAATCTATTTGCGATGCTTATACAGCCGGCGTAAATGCTTATATCAATTCATTAACCGAAAGTAAATTACCGATCGAATATAAATTGATTGGATACAAGCCGGAATTGTGGAGCAATTTAAAAACAGCTTTGTTTTTAAAATACATGAGTTACGATTTGGCCGGACATGATGATGATTTTGAAATGACGAATGCTAAAAATTATTTCAGCAAAGAAGATTTTGATCTGTTGTATCCGCAAAAACAAGATTCATTAGATCCGATAATACCTAAGGGAACCGTTTATGCTGCATCAAAAGTTCCTGTAAAAGCCCCAGCCATCGCAGATTCTGTTTATTTCAACAGTACTGAATTGCTGGCATTGCAGCAACAAAAACCCGATCGGGATAATGGCAGTAACAATTGGGCAGTGAGCGGAAAAAAAACAAAATCGGGTGCACCCATTTTGTGCAACGATCCACACCTGGGTTTAAATCTTCCATCGCTTTGGTACGAAATGCAATTGAGTACGCCTGCATATAATGCGTACGGTGTAAGTTTTCCGGGGGCTCCCAGTATCATTATTGGATATAATGATTCTTGTGCTTTTGGGTTTACAAATGGGGGAAGAGATGTAAAAGATTATTATAAAATAAAATTTAAGGACGACAGCAGAAAAGAATATTGGTTTAATAATGAATGGAAGCAAACTGAATTCAGAATTGAAAAAATAAAAGTAAAAGACAGTTTGGATTATATAGATACTGTTGCTTACACTTTATTTGGGCCCGTAATGTTTGATAAAAGTTTTACTGGAAAAAGGGCGCCGGGCAACAGTTATTATGCACTCCGCTGGAAAGCACATGACCCCAGCAACGAACTGAAAATATTTTCGCAATTGAACCGTGCAAAAAATTATGCTGACTATTCTGTAGCAGTTTTAAATTTAAAAACGCCCGGACAAAACTGTGCATTTGCTTGTAAAAATGGCGACATCGCCATCCGTACACAAGGCGCCTGGCCTGCAAAATGGAAAGGGCAGGGTGATTTTGTAATGCCCGGAACCGACAGTAGTTTTATGTGGCAGAGTATGATACCGATGGATGAAACACCTTTTCAATATAATCCGGAAAGAGGGTTTATCAGCAGTGCTAATCAAAAGCCCGCCGATACAACGTATCCTTATTATTTGGGAAGAAATTATCCTGTTTACCGTGGCTTAATTATCAATAAAAAATTGGCCGCCATGGAAAATATTACTCCTGAAAATATGATGGAATTGCAAACAAATAATTACAATGTTTTTGCAGAAGAAGCCCGTCCGATATTTTTAAAAAATATAAATGTGGATGCTTTATCTGCTTCAGAAAAAAAATATTTTGAATTGCTGAGAGGATGGAATTTAAGCAATGATGTAAAATCGAAGGGAACAACCATATTCATTGTTTTATGGAAAAACTTTACGGCTGCAGTTTTTGATGATGAGTTTAAAAATGCCCCGGATGTTGTGATGCGTCCTTTTGAAAGCAGTTTACTGGACGGCATTTTAAAAGATTCGGCCTATAAATTTATCGACAATATTGAAACAACTCAAAGAGAAACTTTACCCGAAATTGCAACTGCTGCTTTTAAAAAATCGGGAATTGAATTGCAAAAAATTGAGGCCGAAGGCAAATTAGAATGGGCTAAATATAAAGGAACAAAAATTACTCACTTGGCTAAATTAGATGCATTCAGCAGAACAGGTTTACCCGTAGGTGGCGGCGTGCATTGTATAAATGCAGCAAAGGAAACACATGGCCCCAGTTGGCGGATGGTTGTAAGCCTTACCGCTGAAACAGAAGCCTATGGCGTTTATCCGGGTGGACAGAGTGGTAACCCCGGCAGTAAGTTTTATGATAATTTTGTAGACCAGTGGGCATCCAGTAAATATTACCGGTTGTGGATGATGACGAAGGCAGAGGTTAACAGTAAAAAAGTAAAATGGAAAATAAGTTTCAATAAAACTTAATGAGGATTTGTTTTTTATAAAATTAAAATAAACTGAAAATTAATAATTGAAAAAAAGTTAACCATGAAATTTATTAGTACCATTCTGCTTACTGTTTTATTAAGTGTAGCTGCTTGTTTATATTTTCTCTGGTGGAGTATTGCATTGGTTGCATTTGTAATTGCAGCCGCAATTCCTCAAAAACCATTTAAAGCATTTGCTGCAGGTTTTATTGCATTGTTTTTTTTATGGGGAGGATTGGCATTATTTATCAGCAGTAACAATAATTATTTGCTGGCACATAAAGTATCCTTGATAATTTTAAAAACAGATAACCCGGCTTACCTGATATTGGCAACTGCTTTAATAGGTGCACTGGTAGCAGGTTTTGCAGCTTTGTCGGGCAGCCTGCTTAGAAAATTGTTTTAATTATATCGAAATCAGCTTTACTATTTTGATAACATTTTTGTTGTTAATTTCGGTGGATACACAAACTGCATTATGAGATATTTCTTACTAAGTTTTTTTTTATTTTTCGCAACAATATTAAACGCACAAAAAATTCACGGAATCGTTTTTAACGAAAAAGGCGAATTGCTGCCTTATTCTTCGGTTACCATAAAGGGCACCAGTATCGGTGCCAGTGCAAATAACAATGCCCGGTATGCAATCAATTTAAGTCCGGGAACCTATACAGTAGTTTGCCAACATATTGGTTATACTACTTCAGAAAAAACGGTTACTTTAAAAAATGAGGAAGTAGAGTTGATGTTTTTTTTGAGTGAGCAAAAATTAGAATTGAAAGAAGTAATTGTAAAAAGCAGGGGAGAAGATCCTGCGTACGAAATTATCCGGTCTGCAATAAAATTAAGACCGCTTTATGCAAAAGAAGTAAAAGCTTTTACCTGCGATTTGTATGCAAAGGACATGATCAAGCTGCGTAAACTTCCTAAAAAAATTCTTGGTCAATCAATACCCGATAACGACAGAAAAGAAATGGGGCTGGATACTACAGGCGCAGGTATTATTTATTTGTCCGAATCTATTTCGAAAGTTGCCAAACAATTGCCAGATAATTTTAAGCTTGAAGTTAACAGCAGCCGGGTAAGTGGTAGCGATGGATTTGGTTTTACCTTTCCAACTTTTATCAGCCTCTATCAAAACAACGTAATTATTTTTACTCAAAAATTAAATCCCCGTGGCTTTATTTCTCCCATTGCAGATGGGGCACTCAATTATTATTACTACAAATATTTAGGAAGTTTTTGGGAAGATGGAAAAGAGATAAACAGTATCAAAGTTACGCCCCGCCGCAGTTACGAGCCCTTGTTTTCAGGTGTAATTAATATTGCCGAAGCCAGTTGGCGGATTCATAGCCTTGATTTGGTACTTACCAAAAAAGCTCAGTTGGAAATTGTAGATACCCTGCAACTAACCCAGTTTCATGTTCCGGTAAGCAAGGATGCCTGGCGGATAAAAAATCAAGTGATACATTTTAATTTCAACATGCTTGGGATAGATGCTGTCGGGAATTTTGTAAGTGCTTATTCAAACTATAATGTAAACCCTGTATTTGCAAAAAAATATTTTGATAATGTTATCATTAAATATGATACAGGAGTTAGCAAAAAACCCAAATCATTCTGGGATAAAAACAGGCCCATCCCTTTAGAAAAAGAAGAGACAAAAAATTACCTGGTAAAGGATAGTGTATTCGAAGCAAATAAGGATGCCGTACGAAGTAAAGTAACTGTTGATTCTTTAAACAGAGAACAATCAAAAATTCGGCCACTCGATTTGTTATGGAATGGAATTAACAGGCGTCATTATTCAAAAACAAATTCAATTAACTGGTCAATCAATCCATTGTTGAAAGCTTTGGAATATAATCCTGCCGAAGGATTGGTTGTAAATGTATCGGGTAATTTTTCAACCTATTTAAAAAAGAAAAAAACAAATTTATTGGTTAGTCCAAATTTTAGATATGGCTTTAGCAATAAACATTTTAATGGCTGGCTGGATGTAAGTTTACAAACCAGAGATTTTGAACCCGAAGGAAAATTAAAAAGAGAAACCTGGAGTTTTTCGGCGGGTAGCAGGGTAACCCAGTTTAACCGGGAAAGCCCGATATCACCGCTTATTAACAGCATCAGTACGTTGTTTTATGGCGATAATTTTATGAAGACTTATGAAAACATTTTTGCCAATATTGGTTTTGCAAAACGGTACGAAAACGGGTTAAGAATGAATTTGAATTTATTATATGAAGACAGAAAACCCTTAAACAATACAACCAATTATTCTTTCTTTAAAAAAGACAGTTCCAATATTACCCCCAACTTTCCTTACGAAAGGATCGCTTCGCAATTTAACCGGCACCAGGCTGTAATTGCAAGTTTTGATATTAGTTTTACACCGGGGCAAAAGTATATTCAGTTTCCAAATAATAAAGTGGCCATCAGTTCAAAGTATCCAACCTTTAGTTTTAATTATTCAAAAGGCATCAACAGTATTTTTGGAAGCGATGTGAATTTTGATAAATGGAAATTTACAGTAACCGATGATTTGAATTTCCGGATTGCCGGGCTCTTAAAATATAAGATTTCCTTTGGTGGATTTTTAAGCGACAAAACTGTTTTCATACAGGATTTTCAACACTTTAATGGTAACCTTACCGCAGCCGCCAGTGAGTATGTAAACAGTTTTCAATTGGTAAGTTATTATGCAAACAGTACCACCACTTCTTTTTATACAATGGCACATTTAGAACATCATTTAAATGGACTGCTTACCAATAAAATTCCATGGTTTAATAAATTAAACTGGCACCTCGTTGCAGGTACCAATGCATTTTATGTAAACCAAAACAGCTACCATATTGAAGTTTTTGCAGGTATCGAAAATATCTTAAAACTGTTTAGGGTAGATGTGGTAACGGCATTTATTAATGGCGGGAAAACCACAACTGGCGTACGTATCGGTTATGGTGGGCTGTTGGGAAGTAATATCAGTACCAATAAAAAAACAGGTGCAGTTTCAATCAGTTTTTAAATTGATTAAAAACGGTTGGTTTTAAAAAACTGCAAAATCCAACCTATATTTGCTGCTCAATTTGGTTTGCCCTGCAAGCATCCAATCTTTAAAACGATTTCCTGAATAAGCATTCAGGATCAAATTAATTTTATGGCAGTATTACACAACAGAGTTTCGCAAGCGGAGCTAAAAAAAAGATTGTACGAAGAACCCGATACTCGTACCACCATTTCTTTCTACCAATATTTTCCGATTATTGATCCACAAAAATTCAGGGATGAATTGTATCAATCCATGAATGAATTAAATGTTTTTGGTCGTATTTATATTGCCGAAGAAGGGATCAATGCACAGATAAGTGTGCCCCAACAAAACTTCGAAAAGTTGAGGGATGTATTGAATGAAATTCCTGCATTAAATGAAATAAGATTAAATATTGCGGTGAATGATGATGGCAAATCTTTTTGGGTTTTGAAAATTAAAGTAAGGCCAAAAATTGTTGCTGATGGTATCACCGATCCTTTATTCAGTATGGAAAAAAAAGGAAAATATGTAGATGCCGAAAAGATGAACGCATTACTGGAAAACGATGCTACCATTGTAATTGATATGCGGAATCATTACGAATTTGAAGTAGGGCATTTTGATAAGGCCATCGAAATTCCAAGCGATACTTTTAGGGAGCAATTGCCCATGGCGGTTGAAATGATGCAGGATAAAAAAGACAAGAATATAATTATGTATTGCACCGGAGGTATCCGTTGCGAAAAGGCCAGTGCCTATATGTTGCATCATGGATTTGAAAATGTTTTTCATTTAGAAGGTGGGGTAATAAATTATGCCCGGCAGGCAAAAGAAGCAGGCCTTCTCAGTAAATTTATTGGAAAGAATTTTGTGTTTGATGACAGGCTGGGAGAGCGTATTACTGATGATGTGATTGCAAAATGTCACCAGTGTGGTAAGCCCGCCGATACGCATACCAATTGCAAAAATGATGGCTGCCATTTATTATTTATTCAATGCAGTGCCTGTGCCGAATTGTTTGATGGCTGCTGCACACCGGAATGTAAAACCGTTTTCAATATGCCATTAGAACAGCAACAGGAATTAAGAAAAGGAATTGAAAAAGGCCGGATGGTTTTTAATAAAAGCAAACAACGGTTGCGACCAAGATTGGACGAAATGAAATAATTGCATTATTCAATCCACTGAATACAAACCGGGTTGGGTACGTTAATTTTTAATCCGGTATCCGTTAATAATCCTGTTTGATGATCGATTTTAAAAATCACAATATCGTTGCTGTCCTGGTTGGCAACTAATAAAAAATTTCCGGTTGGATCAAAATTGAAATTTCTAGGTTTTATCCCCAATGTAGACTGGTGGCCGATTAAACTCAATATACCAGTCATTGGATCGATAGCGTAAATTACAATTGTATTGGATTCGCCCCGGTTGCTGGCATACAAAAATTTGCCATCTGCCGACACATGAATATCTGCTCCACCAAAACTGCCTTTGTAATTTACCGGAAGTGCACTGATGGTTTGCAATAATTTTAATTGCCCCTTATCCGAAAAATTAAAAACCGCCACCGTTCCATTTAATTCCTGGCTGAGGTAAACCATTTTTTGCGATGGATGAAAGGCAATATGGCGGGGACCCGATCCGGCACTTACACTAACAGAGCCGCTGGTATTTTCTGCAACGGTTCCATTGATTTCATCAAAATTATAAACCATTAATTTATCAATACCCAAATCGGAAACCAATAAAAATTTATTATCCTCACTTAATTGGGTTGCATGAACATGTGCCGATTCCTGTCTGCTTTTATTAATACTTTTTCCATAATGCTGAATAATTGTTTTTGCCGGCAGTACAGATCCGTTTTTATTTACCGGCAAAATTGAAAAAGAACCACCGCTGTAATTGCCTGCTATGGCCCATTTTCCGGTTTTATCAAATCGAATAAAACAAGGATGATTGCCGCCAGAAGGAACCGCATTTATAAATGACAGCTTGCCTTTTTTATTGATGGAAAACGCAGATACCATCCCGCCATTATTGATCGAGTCGCCCTCTTCATTTACAGCATACACAAATTTTTTATTGGGAGATATTGCAAGAAAAGAAGGGTTGGATGTTTTTGCAGAATCGATTAAAATGCTGTTACCGGTTTTGTTGTTAAAGTTGTACACATAAATACCTTCGCTAAATCCGTTGGTATATGTGCCTACCAATAGTTTGCTGTTTTTTTGGGCTACAGAAATTATTGTAAAAAGGGATAATAAAATGCTTGCTAAAATTTTCATTATTGTTGATTATAATTTTATGTTGGCTAAAATTAATCATTGTTCAGCGTATTGATTTTTTTAAAAATAAATAACAGCATTATAATAACTTAATAATTACTTTCCATAAAGTGAAGGAACTGGTAAGTATTACCAATAGCCCAATGGCAATAAACATTTTTTTTATCGGAACTTTTCCAACCAGTTTTGCTGCAAATGGAGCCGCCAGTAATCCGCCAAAAATTAGTCCGGCAATATCTGCCAAGGGAAGACTTTTTAGTAAAATAAAAAATATAACGGAGCTACAAAGCACTACAAAAAACTCAGCCAAACAAACTGATCCAACAACATAACGGGGGCTTTTTCTTTTCGAAATTAAGGTGCTGGTAACTAAAGTGCCCCAACCACCACCGGCAAAGGAATCCATAAAACCACCAACCGTTGCCAGCCATCCTGCATTTTTTATTTTTCCGTTTTTTTGTTTTTTTGCAAATGCTTTTCGCAAAATAAAATAGCCCAGATAGAGGGTGTAAATGGATAATGGAATCCTGGTATAGGCTGCATATTCCTGTGCAAAATATGCCAATGAAGCACCAATGACGGCGCCAATAATTCCCGGTATCACCAATGCTATAAATAATTTTTTATTGATATTGCCAAAGCGGTGATGGCTGTATCCCGAAACGC
>JANPAP010000358.1:0-6592 GCA_031429975.1 Chitinophagaceae bacterium | reverse complement strand
GTGGTAATTACCAGGTTGTATTGTTGTTTCCATTGATCTAAATTTAATGCATCAAAAAAATAAGCTTTTACTTTATCTTGAATTTGCAATGCTTCCAAATTTTTTGTAGCAATCTCCACACAGGCATTTGCATTATCGGTTCCATCATATTTTTCAATCAGTTTCCAAATTTCTTTTATACCAGATAAATGTGTTGGGATTCGGGCATTGCCAATGCCAATATCCAGCATGCTGATGGGGCGTTTTTGCTGCTTTGATATTTCAGCAATTACTTTTTTCAATTCAATAAACTCAGCCCATTGGGCTTGTAACAAGTATTCCGAAATATAATCGAGATTAAACGATTTCTCAACCGTATTCTCATTATCATACATAGCCATAATGCATTATTTTTTTGATTAAATGGATTTTTTTATTTTCTTATAAAAATAAAGTAAGCCAGAGAATATTGCAATCGATGAGTTCTTAAACTTTGTTGAAGGATCGATAATAAAAAAAGGGTTGATCAATAATTGATCAACCCTAAAAAAAATTATCAAACTTTAAAACTTAAGATTTAATGAAGCCTGGAATATAGTTCCTAACTGACTAAACTGCGATCCATTGTAACCCAAAATACGGTAACGTCCGCTGAAGGCTAAAAACCCTTCCAACAAACTTTTATCAGCCGCATTATTTAATGTTGCAGCAGCACTTGCATAATTTGGATCGGAACTTAAACCAGTAAGTTCCAGTTTCCATTTTGGTAAAACATTAAACAGATTATTGATGGTGATTGAAAAATTTACCTTGTCTGTAAAATCATACCCCAGGTTCAAATCGGTTACCATGGCCGATTTAAACACTTGCTTAATATTATTCATGATGCTTCCACCATTATCCAAATCTTGAAATTTGGTTGGCCCAAACAAAGTATTGTTGAGGTTGACACTGAATTTTTTGATATGATAATCCATTCCCAATACCGCTTTATAGCGGGGCCTGCTTTCGGTTAACAAGGATTTTATCTGGGTACTTAAAATGGTAGACCCACTCGATTTTATGGCTGCCGGATCGTTGGGTGTTCCAATGATTTCGTTTTTCAACATGTAATTACCTGCCAGGTTAATACCCATACTTCCATCACCCAGTTTAAAGTTTTTGTAATTGGCTACAAAGTCCAAACCTTGCGTACGGGTTCTGATACCATTGATAAAAAACTGTACACTTTCCAAATCAAAATTTCCGGCACCTACACTATTACCTTTTAATATCCTGCCCAACTCAGTTTGGGGTACTGCTAGTTTACGATCTTCAGTTGTTATGGAAGAGCTGTACACAATCCTTTCCTTGATGGTGATATTATAATAATCCAATGTGATACTCAGTTTTTTATTTGGGCTGATACCAAAACCTACGGTATAGTTATTCGATTTTTCTGCCTTCAACAATGGAATGCCCAATGCCAAAGCCTGCTTGCTGCGATTATTAAATAAACCTGATAAAACAATGGTTCCGCCTGCAAAAGAATTTTGTGTTGACTGTGCGTAAATCTGGTGTAATGTAGGTGCTTTAAAACCAGTAGAAGCCGAAGCTCTGATTACAAACTTATCGCCTGCTATTTTGTATCGACTGGAAGTTTTCCAAACAAAGGCCGATCCAAAATCACTGTATCGTTCAGCCCTAACGGTTCCATTTATCAGGAACTCTTTTGAAACATCCAAACTGGCATCGAAATATCCACCAAAATTAAATCTACTGTTGGTGGTTGCATTTTCTTGACGTATACCTGGAAAAGAATTGGCTCCTTCTGCAACATAGGAGGCTGTATCACCTGCAATAATCTTAAAAGTTTCTTGCCTGATTTCGGTACCAAATCCAATACTAAAATTATCGGTAACCGATTTAGAAACGTCGTAGTTGCCAATGAGATTGGTAAACTTAAAACCGCCTGGTTTAAAAGAGGTAGGGCTTTTTGCACCCAACCCACGGTTCAATGTATTTTCAACCGTGTACAATTGTTGGTTACCACCCATGGTAAAACTTACATCTTGTTTCCAGCCATTCTTTTCACTTTTTAAACCAAGGGTAGCATTATAATCTATCATATCGCCTTCAAATGTTGGATTATAACCAATATAAGTAGAGCCTGGCGTATGCAACAAATTATAAGGATCGCCCCGCCAATACGATGTTCTAAAATTGGCATTACTAATGGCCTTTTTAGCAACCAGTGCGCCATTGCTGTAAAACATAGTATTATCGCTGATTGGTAAAGCCAGGTTGTAATTAAATTTAGCTGCGGTTATTTCGCCTGTACCGTTCTTATTATTACCAGTTGGATATTGCTGTAGATAGGCTCTGATGGCTGCATCCGAAGTTGGATCGCCTCCAAAAGTTGCAATTTCTGTTGGCACATCAATTATACCTGATCTTACGGCATTGTTTTGCTGGCTAAAATCAATTGTATAATTCACAAATCCTTTCGAACCAATATTGGCACCACTGTTATAAGCCATGCCATAATTACCGCCATCACCTTTACTAGTTACACCTCCGTTAAATGAAAGCGAACTATATTCGTATCGGTCTTTAAGTATCACATTCATTACACCTGCTATGGCATCCGATCCATATTGTGCAGAAGCGCCATCTCTTAATATCTCAACTCTTTTAATGGCATCTGGAGGTATGGCCGATAAGTCTGCACCGGTTTCGCCCCTGCCCGGAGAAAACTGTACGTACAACAATGAGCTCAGGTTTTTCCTTTTTCCATTTATCAAAACCAAAGTTCGGCTTGGTCCCAGGTTCCTGATCTCGTAGGGATCTAGTAAGGTTGTGGCATCATTTACCGGAGTGTTGATGGTATTAAAAGAAGGCACCCGGTATTGCAAGGCTTTGTCGAAAGTAAGTTGCCCTGTACTTTTTAATGCCTTGCTGTCGAAATTATCAACTGGCAAAGCAGTGTTGGCACTCGATCTTGGTAAGGAACGGGAGCCCACCATAACGATGTCCTGCAATACTTCTGTTGCAACCATCATTTCTGCATCCAGCGTTTTTTATTGAGATCCGGAGAGGCTGACAGTTTCAATTTTGCTCTGGTATCCTGCACCAGAAAAACTTATTTTATAAGTTCCGGCAGGCAAATCCAGACTGTATTTCCCATTGGCATCAGTAGCCATTCCTTTTCCGGATGGGGAGGCTGTAACACTGATACCATTTAAGGGATTACCGGCACTAGTAACCGTACCCTTAATTTTTTGAGCCATCGTAATGCTACTTAGTAACATCAAGCCCAACAACAATTGTAACTTAATTAAATTTTTCATGTTGCATATTTTGGTTAGATTATATAACAATATAAAAATTTTAATACCCATTTTTTTTTATTTTTTTCCTCAATAAAAAAATTTTGTTGATAACCCGTCTACTTTGCCAATTAGAATATTTTGGAGCATAATTAAATTTAAGCTCCTAATTATTACAATTGAATTTCAAAAAAATCAAACACTGCTATTTATTTTTAAAACATCATCATTCAGTATCCTTATAAAATTTGCTATTGCATTATTAAAAATTTATTTCAATTTTTGATTCAGTTTTGTTAATGCAACTTTCTTTTGTAAATATTGAATGCCTCTTCCCTCCACAAAAAAATTTTATTTTTTTTATCATTTAATATAATCGCCATGCATTTAATTCATTTACCAAAAATGGTTATTCTACCAGCCATTATTTTTAGTATATTTTTTTGCAGCTGTTACTCCTACCGGGTAGGCACACAGGCACAAGCTGGCACCGAAGTTTCGAAACCCATAACAGCCCATTCTTTTTTTTGGGGATTGGTAAATAAGCCCAACGAAATACATACCCCCATTTGCGATTCGTTGCAGGTAAATGGTGTGGCCGAAGTAACCATGAAAACAAATTTGGGATATGCTTTTATTACCGTGCTAACACTTGGTATTTGGAGCCCCTTGAAAGTAGAATGGAAATGTAGTAAACCTTGTAAAAAAACGGGCAGCCTTTAAAATTATTAGTATGAAAATTATAAAAACCGGAACTACCAAATGGGTAAATCGCCACGAAACTTTTACCGAACAAATAAAGGACCTGTACATTACTGGAAATGAACTGGCATTGGATGCACTAGAAAGTTATAACGATGCAACCAAAGCTTTTCAAAAAATTTTACAGGAGCAAATAATAAACGGTAATCCTTTACGATCCTTAGGTTCAGGATGGAGCTGGACAAAAATTGCAACAGCCCGGGATGGCATTATGATTGATACCAAACAAATGAATACGAGCATGACCCTTTCGGAAAGCAGCATTACAGCAACTTATACCGGCGATCGAAAAAAACTGGTTTTTGCACAATGCGGTAATGCGGTTTGGGAACTCAGTAAGGAATTAAGAGGAAAGGGACTTTCGCTCAAAACATCAGGCGCCAGTAATGGACAAACCATTGTTGGTGCCATGTCTACAGGGGCACATGGCTCATCAATTGATGTAGGCGCTGTGCAGGATTATGTAGTTGGCATGCACATAATTGTTAGCCCCAACCAACACATTTGGCTGGAAAGAAAATCGGCTCCGGTAGTATCTATATCGCTGATTGAAAAACTGGAAACAAAACTCGTTCAGGATGACGACTTGTTTAATGCAGCATTGGTAAGTTTTGGAAATTTTGGATTTATACATGGCGTATTGGTTGAAACAGAAGATTTGTTTTTGTTAGAAACTTATATGCGTAGGATGCCTTACGATGATACATTAAAAACCCTGATGAGTACACTCGATTTCACCAATGCCAACCTGCCTTGTGGCAACGAACGGCCATTTCATTTTGCGGTTTCAATAAACCCCTATGATCTTAATAATGGCGCATATGTTTATACCTTTTATAAAAGGCCTTACCGGGTTAATTACCCAAAACCTGTAAGTAACGATGAAGGCATTGGCCCAGGCGATGATGCCCCTTGTTTTATAGGTAGAATAACCAATTTTATTCCGGCACTGGTACCCGTTGTTGTAAATAAATTATTGGCAGGTGCATTAAAGCCTTACGAAAAACAAATGGGCACTTTAGGTGAAATATTTAACAACACCACCCTGCATGGAAAACTACTGAGTGCAGCCATTGGCCTGCCTTTAAACCAGGTAGAAAAAGTAACACAAATTTTATTGGAGCTTAATAAAACTGAAGGCCCTTTTGCCGGGCTATTCGCTTATCGTTTTATAAAAAAATCGAAAGCAACACTGGCATTTACAAAGTTCGATTTTACCTGTATCCTTGAATTGGATGGCGCTTTTTCCGACGCTTCCAAAAAATTTTATACTGCGGTATGGAATAAACTGGATGAAGAAAATATTCCATTTACATTTCATTGGGGTAAGATGAATGAATTAAATATTGACAGGATAAAAAGAATGTATGGCAGCGATGCAGATGCTTGGATTGCTGCAAGAAATAAATTGCTGGATGCTGACAGTATGAAATTATTTACAAACCCCTTGTTGAAAGAATGGGGCCTGGATAAAGTATTGTAACCCCAAAATAAAAAATCCTTCAAACCCAGTTTGTATGCGGATTATTTTACTTCTTGTTATGCTAAGTGTTTTTCAAATTGTATCCATGCACAAAATGCAGCAGTTATTATTCAGGAATTAAAATCCATCAATAAAAATATTTCTGATAAAACCTGCAACCAGCCTACTGCAGCAGCCATATCAAACAGAGCCATGAATATTTTCATGGCTGATAAAATGGGTTATCTGTCGCATAGCAACGACCTCTCCTATTTTACCAATTATGTAACCTTAAATTCCTTAGAAGGAAAATTTACAGTTACCCATAATTTTCAACAGGCAAGTGGTATGGATGAGCCATTAAAAAAAATATTTAATGTTGGAGTGAATATAAATATTGCCAACAGCTTTGCACAATCCTTTTTAAACAACCGTTATAAAAACGAATTGGGAATTACCTTAAATTTTAAATGGTAGGGTAAAATTAAAACCCGGTTTAAAAACTGTAGCCAACTACCCGATACCGCAAACCAAAAACAAAATATGGATGCATTACGTGCCGGCATTGTGCAACAATTGGTATTTGAATTACTTAAAAATGAAAGTGATTTTATCAGCAGTATCAGCGCAATAGATTCTACCGAAATACCTAGTCAAAAAATTGTAACTGCAAAAAAAATTGTGCTCGAAAATTTTAATAAAACCCAGCATGAAATTTATGCAGAAAAATTTGCGCAACAACAAGCCAATATCTTAACGAGTACAAATAATTATAAATTAATCAGCAGCAATTATACCAGCATCACTGCATTCATACCGGTAATTACAGCCAGCTATATTATTGCAACAACATTTAGTATGCCGCTCCAACATAAAAACCGTATCCGCTAAATTTAAATTTTAGCCATACCCGTTTATGGGAGAGCCCTAAATTTGGAAGGCTGTTTTTTTCTGTGGGCACCTCATTGCAATTCAATAATTCAATATTGAGTTTTGATCTTGAAAAAATAAATATTACCGATTATAAATTACTGGGTGGCACCGATACCTTGCAGCTGGCAGGCATTAAAAAACAACAAGT
>JANPAP010000357.1:0-1730 GCA_031429975.1 Chitinophagaceae bacterium | reverse complement strand
ACAGCATCAGTCATCAATCCTTTCATTTCGTGTGGCACGCCGGGCAGGCTTACAAAAACCTTCCCATCCTTTTCAAACCACATGCCGGGGGCAGTGCCTCTTTTATTAAGCAATACTTTGCAGCAATCTGGCACTTCGGCCTGTTTCAGATTCCTTTCAATCAAAGGCCGCTTTAATATTGTTTCAAAAATGTGTTGAACATTTTGTAAAGCACCTTCATCCACAATCATCTTGCCTTTAAAATACGTACATAGCAAGGGTTTGGTGATGTCGTCGGTGGTAGGGCCAAGGCCTCCGGTTATTAAAATAATTTCAGCATGCTTGCTTTCTTCATCCAAGGTAGTCCAGATATCTTCCCAAACATCGCCAACGGCTACTCGCCGGTTTACTGCAATACCCACTTTGTTGAGTTCCTGTGCCATCCAGGCGCTGTTGGTATCAATCACCTGCCCAATCAATAATTCATCTCCAATAGTAACAATACTTGCTTTGGTCATTTTTTATAACGGTTGAATTTAAGGCTGCAATTTATTGAATGTAAAAGCAACAGCCGGCTGATAATTTTGTTTAAGATTAAATTAATATAATGTAGAAAAAATCGGGCAATTATTTTTTTTAGAGTAGTTTTAAAAAAAATAATTTATGCAAACCCAAAACTTAAAAAATCATTCCCGTTTAATTTTCATGTTTCATGGTGTAGTTGTAATCGGCCTCTTGCTGGTATTTATCGGCTCTTGTGTAAATATGTGCCAGGCTTGCAGTGCCGGCAGTGGTTATTACAGCGCTACTCTTATAAGCGCTCTTTCTTTTATTACTTTGATATTGGCTTTTTATGCAAGAGCTTTTTCTTTAAAAGCACAGGACAGGGCAATCAGGGCCGAAGAAAATTTTCGTCATTTTATTGCTACTGGCAAACCTTTGGATTCTAAATTAACCATCCGCCAAATCATCGGCCTGCGCTTTGCAAGTGATGAAGAATTTGTTGCATTAGCACAAAGGGCCATAGCCGAGAATCTTTCAGAAAAACAAATTAAACAGGCTATCCAAAACTGGAAAGGAGATTATTACAGGGTTTAATCCTTAATCCTTTCTCAAGGTTTTAAATGCGTTTATCAATCCGTTGGTAGAGGAATCGTGTGTTTGAATTTCAGCATCATCGTGCAATTCGGGATAAATTTTATTGGCTAAAACTTTGCCCAACTCTACACCCCATTGATCGAAACTGTAGATGTTCCAAATAACTCCCTGTACAAATATTTTGTGTTCATAAAGGGCAATCATTTGTCCTAAACTAAAGGGGGTTATTTGCTTTATTAAAAAAGAATTGGTAGGCCGGTTGCCTTCAAAAACCCGGAATGGATTTTCATGATCGGTGCCATTCATCAAGGCTTCGGCTTGTGCAAAAAAGTTGCTCAATAAAATTTTATGATGATCGGCAATTGGGTTATGACTGATGGCCGGGGCAATAAAATCGCAGGGAATGAGTTGAGTGCCCTGGTGAATAAGTTGGTAAAATGCATGTTGTCCATTAGTGCCGGGTTCTCCCCAAATAATGGGGCCGGTTGAATAGTTTACAGCCTGTTCATTACGGTCAATATACTTGCCATTGCTTTCCATATTGCCTTGCTGAAAGTAAGCTGCAAAGCGGTGTAGGTACTGGTCGTATGGCAATATGGCTTCGGATGTAGCACCCAAAAAATTGGTATTCCAAATGCCAATGAGAGCCATCA
>JANPAP010000356.1:0-6116 GCA_031429975.1 Chitinophagaceae bacterium | reverse complement strand
TGAAATAACCGGATTAAAAGGAACCGCACAGGATATTACCGAATTAATAAAGGCAGAAGAAAAATTACAGATATCCTACCAACAAATTAAACAATTGGTAACCCATCTGCAGGATATCAGAGAAGAAGAAAGAAAAAATATTGCCCGAGAAATTCATGATGAACTGGGGCAACAATTAACCGGATTAAAAATGCAGATTTCCTGGCTCAGCAAAAAAATAATTGATCCTGAAAAGGATATCAAAGAAAAATTTATAAATACCATTGCACTGATTGAAGAAACCATCACTTCTGTAAGAAAAATCTCAACCGATCTCAGGCCCAGTATGCTGGATGATCTTGGCCTGATAGCAGCTCTTGAATGGCAAAGTAATGAATTTGAAAAAAGATCGGGCATATCAACAGAGTTCATTAACTTAACCGGTAATATCGAAATTCCTGCAAGACTTACAACCGGTATTTTTAGAATTTTTCAGGAATCGCTTACCAATGTTGCAAGACATGCTGATGCCGAAAAAATAATTTCATTTATAACTTTTTCAGATGGTAATATCACTCTAACGGTTAAAGATGACGGAATTGGTTTTATTGTAAAAAATATTGAAAGTAAAAAAACACTGGGGTTATTTGGCATGAAAGAAAGAACGATAGAAATGGGTGGTGAATATCGAATAACCAGCGAACCGGGATTGGGCACTACCGTTACAATTATTGTTCCGGCATAAATTTAATAAATACAGTTTTTAGTTATGATAAGAATATTAATTGCGGATGATCACACGGTTGTAAGAAAAGGCTTGCGCCAGATTTTAGCAGAAGAATTTACGGATGCAATTATAGCAGAAGTGCCCGATGGTGCTGAGTTAATAAAAAAAGTGATTAAGGAAAAATGGGATTTGATAATTTCTGATTTAACCATGCCCGGAAAAAATGGACTTGAAGCTTTACAGGAAATTAAACAACTGTATCCTAATTTACCCGTTTTAATTTTAAGCATTCATCCCGAAGAACAATATGCCATCAGGGTTTTAAAAGCAGGCGCATCGGGTTATTTAAAAAAGGATACGGCACCCGATGAATTGGTTAATGCGGTGCACCGAATTTTACAAGGCAAAAAATACATCACCTTATCAATTGCAGAAAAACTTGCTGCAAACCTTGACCGTGATTCTGAAAAAAAATTACATGAAAATCTTAGCGATAGAGAATTTAATGTTTTTAAAATGATAGCAGCCGGAAAATCACTTTCCGAAGTGGCAGAAATATTATCATTAAGTGTTACTACAGTAAGTACTTACAGGGCAAGAATTATGACAAAAATGAGCATGAAAAACAATGCCAACCTCACCCTGTACGCCATACAAAATGATTTGATTTAATAAAGTTGTAGTAAATACACTACAACAATTAAATAAGTAGTTCTATACTACTTCTAATAATTTGGTAGTTACTTTACATACCCGCTTTATTTCAATATTACATCCAAAAAGAAAAACAAACTTCTTTGAAAATTTTGAATCGGTTGAATGTATAAAATTTATTTATTCAACAACAAAATTCAGAATTTAAAAAGATTACTAGTAAAATTGACTAGGCTTGCCATTTGACTTTTAAACACAAGATTAAAAAAATCAATCAGCAGGATTTCAGATTTAAATTTGAAACTCCTGCTGATTTTTTTATGCAAAATTTAGTAGCTTTTTAAATTAGGATAATGCCTGTTTTAGGGCAGCAATTTTTAGTAAACATTCCTCATATTCCAATTCAGCATCACTGTTAAAAGTAATTGCACTACCCGCCTGTATTGATACATACCTGCTACTGCTGTTATAAAAAATACTTCTTATTACAACATTAAAATCAAAATTTCCATCGGGCATTATATAGCCAATGGCTCCTGAAAACAAGCCCCGTTTAGTTAGCTCATATTGTTCAATCAACTCCATCACTCTTTTCTTAGGGGCCCCCGTCATCGAGCCCATTGGGAAACTTGCTTTAATGATATCTACCCAATTCATTTCTTTATCCAATACACCCGAAACGGTGCTGATCATTTGATGTACCTGCGGAAAACTATAAATTCCAAATAACTCATCTACCCTAACGCTCCCTTTTTTACAAACCTTACTCAAATCGTTTCTTACTAAATCAACCACCATTACATTTTCACTTTTTTCTTTTTCACTTTCCAACAGATATTTTTTATTTGCTTCATCCTGTACCAGATTTTTTAAATCTCTTTTACTGGTTCCTTTTATGGGTTGAGAAATTATTTTATCGCCTGTTTTTTTTAAATACCGCTCTGGGCTGGCACAAACACAATACTTATCATTCATTTTATACAACACCGAAAACGGGGCAGGAGAAACTGCATTTAATTTTGCAAATACCTGCAAAAGATTCAATAAAGCTTTTTCAGAAAAAAATTCCTGACAAAAATTTATTTCATAACAATCCCCTTTTAAAATATGTTGCTTTATTTTATTTACTGTTGAAATATAATCAGTTTTTGAAAACCTGCTTTTTAAAGTAACCGCATCAAAATGTTCAGATTCAATTTTATCAGATTGGCTTGAAATAGCTTCAAAAATTTTGTGGGCATCATTTTCCGAAAAAATGGTTAGGCCCGATGCAGATAATTGTACAACCGTTTCCGGAATAAAAAAACAGGCATCCGCAAAACCTATTCCATCAAAATTAGCCGAGCTTAATTGCTCCATATAGTTTTTTAAATCGTACCCCAAATGGCCAAACAACCAATCGCTGTTATTTTTTGAAAACACAGCTAAATTTTCAAAATCAGATTTATTATTAACAGTCAATAGTTGTTTACACCCTGCGGCCAGCAAGCATTCAAAGGCGGGGGCATCAAATCCATAACCATTATTATCCATAAAACTAAAAATGCCAAACTGGTTAGCCCAGTTCAGCATTTTTAGCTTAAAATTTTTACTGTTGTTTATAGAAAATGTAGTAGCTTTTTTCACTTATATTTTTTATCAACAGCTATCTACTTACAGCAGCCTGAATTAAAAATCATCATCTTCAAATCCGTCGCCATCCATATCATCAAAACCTAAATCTTTAAAATCGTCATCTACTTTAAAATCATCATCCTCATCCTTTGCTGCTTTTTTACCAGCCGATTTTTTTGCACTTGATTTTGGAACATCAAATTCTTCAAAATCCGGATCCCAGCTTTCGTCTTCTTCATTCTTTTCCCAATCATCTTCAACATCGGCTGCATCATCGTCATCATCATCGTCATCGCCTTTCGATTTTTTTGATGAAGCCTTTCCTTTTTTAACAGGCTTTTCATCTTCATCAAAATCATCATCATCGTCATCATCATCCTTTTTAGATTTTGCTGATGATTTGGCCGAAGATTTTATTTCTTCATCTTCTAATTTAGCCGTTGTCTTTTTTTCTTTGCTGGGTTTTGTAGCCATAACTCAAATTATTATACTGTAAAATTTCTTATTGATTTTTAATTAGCCAAATAAATTGACCTTTTTTTTTAAAAATTTTAATCTGCAACCACAATCTGGTCTCTTCCGGGACCATTACTGATATATTTTACTGGCACATTTAAAAACCGGTTTATATAATCAATATACGATTTCATTTTTTCTGGAAGTACTTCATACTTATTAATAGCAGTAATATCCGTTTTCCATCCTTCAAAACTTTTATAAACGGGTTCAATATCAGCCTTGCATATTTCGAAAGGCACAAAATTTTTCTCTTCCCCGTTTATTTTATAACTGTTACAAACTTTTAATTCGGGCATCGCATCCAGAATATCCGTTTTTGTCATTATTATTTGTGTTACACCGTTTATCATACAGGCGTATTGTAAAGCAATTAAATCAATCCAACCGCAACGGCGTGGTCTACCCGTGGTAGCGCCAAATTCACTACCTGTTTTACGTAACAGTTCTCCTATATCATCATGCAATTCTGTAGGAAAAGGGCCGCTACCCACCCTGGTACAATAGGCTTTTGAAACCCCATAAACATCTTTAATTTTTTGGGGTGCAATGCCCAATCCTGTGCAAACACCTGCCGAAATTGTACTGCTGCTGGTAACAAAAGGAAATGTTCCAAAATCAACATCCAACATACTTCCCTGGGCGCCTTCGGCTAATACTTTTTTCCCCTGTTGAATTTTGTCGTTTACAAAATATTCACCATTTACAATATTGAAACTTCTTAATAATTCAATAGCTTCAAAAAACTCATCTTCCCAGGCGCTGATATCTTCCTGAAAATTATAACTATCCAGTAAACGCTGGTGTTTAAGGCGAAGTTTTATGTATTGCGATGTAAAATTTTTATCTTTTAAATCGCCAACTCGTAAACCATTACGACCCGTTTTATCCATATATGCCGGGCCAATTCCTTTTAAGGTAGATCCGATTTTATCATTGCCTTTTGCAATTTCGCTGGCCTTATCTAAGGCCCTGTGTGTAGGTAAAATTAAATGGGTACGTTCGCTGATAAAAAGATTTTTTTTATAGTCAACCCCCATCTCGGCAACCTTGGCACATTCCTTTTGCAAGGTAACTGCATCCAACACTACACCACCGCCAATTAAATTTATTTTACCCTCATGAAAAATGCCGCTGGGTATTTGGTGCAACACAACTTTTTGACCGTTTACATACAAAGTATGCCCGGCATTTGGGCCACCCTGAAAACGGGCAATCACATCGTAATTTGGTGCAAAATAATCCACTATTTTTCCTTTGCCTTCATCGCCCCACTGGAGGCCTAATATTACATCTACCATTTTTTTGTTTGTGGTTTATAATTTGTAGTTGCTGTTACCTGTGGCAATTTTTGCAGCAACTTTATTATTGTTGCTGCATTCATTAAATTATTTTGGAGCCTGTTTTGTTTTGCCTGCATGATGTGCATTAACAACTGTAATGTAATTTACTTTTTTCGATTACAGATTCGTTGCAAAAATAAAATGAATTGAAACAACCACCTAATAAGAATGGAATTGTTTTGATTGAATTTAAAAGAAATTTAAATATTAAATACCCTGCATAAAAAACTGCAGCCTGAAAGCTGCAGCAGTATTATTTATTCGGTAACAATTTATAAAGTAACTATGCTACTTTAAGCATACTTAATTTGCTGATATTAAATTTACGTTGTGCATACTCCAGGGTAACTTCAAATGTTTTTAATTTTTGGCTGGGTAATTCAAACATGGCATCGGTTAAAATACTTTCACAAATACTTCTTAATCCTCTTGCACCCAATTTAAATTCCATTGCTTTCTCTACCATAAAATCAAAAACAGCAAGTTCGAAACTTAATACAATCCCTTCCATTTCAAAAAGGCGGGTAAATTGTTTGATCAAAGCATTTTTTGGCTCCGTTAAAATGCTTCGAAGTGTAGCAGCATCCAGTGGTTCAAGATAAGTTACCACCGGCAGGCGACCTAATAATTCCGGTATCAATCCAAATTGTTTTAAGTCGACCGCATTTACAAATTGCAACAGATTTTTTTGTTGAAACTCCTGCAACTCTTTATTTACATTAAATCCAATAGCATGCGTATTTACCCGACGTGCAATTATTTTATCAATGCCATCAAACGCACCACCACAAATAAACAAGATATTTTGAGTATTTACTTTTACCATTTTTTGCTCCGGATGTTTACGGCCACCCTGGGGTGGTACCAATACTTCGGTACCTTCCAGTAATTTTAATAAGCCCTGCTGTACCCCTTCGCCACTAACATCACGGGTAATAGAAGGGTTATCGCTTTTACGGGCCACTTTATCAATTTCATCAATAAATACAATGCCTTTTTCGGCAGCAGAAACATCGTAATTACATGCCTGCAATAATCGGCTCAGCATACTCTCCACATCTTCGCCAACATAACCGGCCTCGGTAAAAACCGTAGCATCTACAATGGCAAATGGCACATTCAACATCCGGGCTATCGACTTTGCCAGCAAGGTTTTTCCCGTACCTGTTTCGCCAACCATTATAATATTACTCTTTTCAATCTCTACATCATTCTCTACTTTTTGATTGAGCCTTTTGTAATGATTGTAAACCGCAACTGCCAGAATTTTTTTTGCATCATCC
>JANPAP010000355.1:0-3657 GCA_031429975.1 Chitinophagaceae bacterium | reverse complement strand
TACAACCTGGTAATTACCACCTGGTTTACAGCAGGTAATTTTTATCCCAATTTGTTTTCGTTTGAAAATTATGCAGATGCAAAAGAAAGATTAGACCTGACTAAAAATGAAAAATTTGAAACCATTTTTAAAAATGGATACAACCTTTTATTGCCGGGTGGCGAACTCTTGATAGGAGCTTGTTATATTGACAATGAAAATACTCGATTGATACAGGAAGCCAGTTATAAAAAAATGGGGATGACAATAATTACAGATGCGAATGATCATTTTACTGCAACCAAGGAGGGCTTTTGGTCGCAGCGATTTACTCAGGCGCAGTTATTGAATTATTTACATTTTGTGCCTGCCCATAAAATCAATTTTATAAACTTAGATACGTATGAATATGCCATGCAGGTAAGGATTAAGAAATAAAGTACTACAATAAAAAAAGTCTGGTATTTAATACCGGACTTTTTTTATAAAAATTATTTTTAAGAAATTGGTTATTGTCCCGCTTTCATTACCTGATTGGCTTCTTTTTGTTTTTTGCGGATGCCATTATAAACTTTGTATTTATCATCACCCATCAATGCTTTCAATTTTGAATTCTTATCCTCGTTGATGGCTTTTTTAGCGGTGCCTTTTTCTTCTTCTGATAATTTATCATTGGCTTTTAATTCTTTGTTTTTATGACTTGCATCTGTCATAATATCGTTGGCAGCTTTAATCTGCTCGGCCGATAAACCGGCACCGGTTAATGCTTCGCTGGTTTCTTTTTCATTTTTTGCCTTCATAGCCATTTTTTCTTCCTTAGTCATTTCAGGCTTGGCTAATGGTGCAGCAACTGCGGTAGTTTGTGCAAAACTGTAAGCCGTAAAACAGGCTATACTTACAACTGATAATACAATTTTTTTCATGTTTAATTTTTTAGAAGATAAAGCTATGTAAGATGCTTGAAATGGAAAAATTTGAATCTGTTAATTAAAATAATAAATTAGTGCTAACTAATTTTATTATTGATCAACTAAAGAATTTTTAGTTTCTTTTATTGCTACTGGCACTTTGGTTTTTAAACTTTCGAGATAGGGTTTGTGGAATTCATCATAAAACTGCTTTTTGTTATCCCGGTAACTGGTTACTGCACCAAAACTATGCAACAGTTTTACATAACACCAGGCAAGATCTAACTGATGCGGTAAAAAACCCGATCGGGCACTTTTTGGAAAAAGATGATGATTGTTGTGCCATTCGCCAGCAACATATCCCGGCCACAATTGATTTATCGACATGTCTTCTCTATTATGATCTACTCCATCTTGTCGCATATCTTTTCCTTTGCCATGTCCTTCGTAATTAAAAGTGCGTACACCAACAGCCCAAACAAAAGCACTTCCAAAAAGCGCACAAACCAATGCCATGCCACCAATTAAATAAAAAGCTGCAATCCAAAAACTCCAGTTCAATATCCAGTTTACCACACTCACCGCAGGTTTTGCAAAGGAGCCCCATTTTTGGTAACCTGCATAATCATTTCCATTTATGCCGGTATGTTTCATCAATTGTGCAACCTGGTCATAATCTTTTTCGGATAAATCTTTTGCAATGGGTTGGTGATTTACATCGGCTAAAAAACAATATAAAAATCCACCTTCGGCAAAATAGGGATCACCGGGTTCATCGCTTTTTGCATGATGTACATGATGAGATACCACATAAATTTCTTCGGGGATAATTGCCAATACCAGGTTTTTTGTATAAAATTTCCACCAACTATTTTTAAATGTATAGGCATTATGAGTGCAATACCGATGATACCAGATGGTTCCATGAGTGCCCATCAATATCATGCTGTATACAAATGCAGCAATCAATAAACCAATGCTGAAATATTTTGTAACAAACAAAACCAGAAAGGGAAATAGCAGTAAAACTTTTAACCAGCTAAAAAATGGGAGCCAGTTTTTTTTATCTTTAAAAATATTAAGCCTGCTAAAAAATTCTGATAATATTTTTGATTTGGTAGGTTTCGAAAAATTACCCGAAGCGTCTGTCCATCCATAGGATGGAGGTTGCAAAACTTTGTCTAAAAAAGCCATTGGATTTTAAATATAAATTATGGTGATGAAGTATATTCTTCATTACCTCCTCAATTTATGCTAAATGCGTATACGAAACACTAGAATTTATACTACAAAGTATTTTAATTTAAATTTTTGAATCAAATTTATTTAAAATACTATTTAAAACAGCTTGATTATTTGAGGATATAAAAATCACAATAAAAATTATTTAAAAAGCTTTTTCAAATGACCTTTCCCTTCTCCGGCATGGGTATAGCTTTTAAAAAATTCATCAGCAGATAAGGGGCCACTTCCTTTTATGGTAAAAACTATTAGTAGAAATAATGTAATTACAGAGAGCACTAATTCTTGGTTTGAAAAATTCAATCCTGCTTCTAAATTGATAAAAAATACGGCACCAATAAGTATGGGTATTTGTACCATGGAAGCCCATTTTGTAATAAATCCTACCGAAATAAATGTGCCACCTAATAAAGAAACATAAGTAATAACAAAGGAAATGATTTGATTTCCTGATGAGAACATATTCAACCCCTTTTTATTAATCATTTGTTCAATCAAAGTGCTGTCTCTAAAAAAGCTGATGCCTTTTACTAATAAAATAAAGCCAAGCAGTATCCTGAAAATGGTAAGCCATTTTGGAAATTTTCCGGTACTAGTATTTGTTGAATGATTATCTGTCTCCATTGTTGTAAGTTTTTGAAAATTACTAATTGTATATTCAACAGGATATTTAATATGATGAATATCTTGAGAATATCAATTTACATTTTTTTATGCACAGTAAGAAAAACCGGAGCAGTTAGATTTATTTATGAAATAATTTTTAACGGGTTGTAAATTTTATTTTGATCACCAGCTTACAACAACCTTTCCAATGCTCTTTCTTTTTTCCAGGTATTCATGCGCCGCAGCAATTTCAGCTACACTAAATGTTTTCCCAAGAGTAGGATTAAAAATATTTTCTTCAACCAATGCTACAACCGCTTCCAGACAGCGTTGTAGCACTTCGGGTTTACTGTCTGCAATTCTTAACATATTTACAGCCAATATAGATTTTGATGGCATCAACAACATAAAGGGATGATAAAAACCAAAACTTACTGCAGCACTTAATTTCCCGAATAAATTTTTATCCGTCATGGTTGATGCTCCATAACAAACAATTCTTCCCCCTGCGCCCAATGACCTAAAACCTTTTTTTACCGACTTACCACCCACTGCATCAAACACTACATCTACCCCCTTGCCATTGGTAATTTTATTGATTTCAATTTCAAAATCATGGGTTGTATAATTAATGGGATGATCAACTCCAATCGATGTCAGGTATTTTAATTTTTCATTACTACCTGCTGTAGAAAATATTTCGCACTGTTTATATTTCGCAAATTGTATTAATGCTGTGCCAACTCCACCGGCACCGGATTGAATTAAAACTTTATCGCCTTTATTTAAATTTATTAATTCTGCAGCTGCATAATATGCGGTGCAATATTGGGTAGTTAATGCAGTGGCAGTTTCGTTATCAATACTGTCTGGTATTTTTGCCACTGCACTTGCATTGGTAATGGCATATTCTGCATAACCA
>JANPAP010000354.1:0-3619 GCA_031429975.1 Chitinophagaceae bacterium | reverse complement strand
CTGCATGCCTTCGGGGTATTCCTTTACGTTGCCAAAATTTTTGATAGCCGCAAAGCGATGTAATTTTTTTTGTGCCATTGGCCGGCAAAGATACTGAGGGAGCTAAAATAAATTTTATAGAAAAATGAATTGAAACAAGTTGGGCATTATTTGGCAGCAGCATACTACAGGTTGGGTAGTCAGGTTCATCGCATCGGTTTAAATTTTTATATCAATAGCGGGAGTATGGGTTCCAGGTTTAATAAAGATTCATCCAATGGCCGTAGTTTTTCATTTTGTAAAATGGTACCTGTTTTTCTAAATTCAAATTTTTCCTCAAAATTGGCAAAACTGTTCCTGAACATTTTTAAGAGTTCATTTTTATCAATGATTTCGTTAAAATCTATCACATAAGAATGTTCGGCCACATAATCCAGTATCGGTTCTTTCCCATTTACAAACTGGCAGGTAAACCTGCAGGCAATACCTTTTTTTATGGCATTTCTTTTCTTCATTACTTCAATGCTGGTTGCATTGCTTAAATACCCCGGATTATCTGTAATATTTAAAAGATGAAAATGCCATTTAATAACAGTCATTTCTGTTTGTTCTATCATTGCAGTATGTTGTTTTTAAGAAATGATGCCGTGTTTTACAATAACACTAGTAAATTGTTGTTTAGCCAATTTTTAATAGATACAAAAGCGAATTAAGAATCAAAATGTAATAAAAAGGGAAACTTAATAGTTTAAAATTTGGTATAACCCTAGGCTAAGTTAAGATAAATGGAACTGGAATTTAAGTGAACCAGCAGCGAAGACTAATTCATAAAAAAAGCCTATAAATAATCGAGTTAGAATTATTTACAGGCTTGAGTGCTGTAGGGGGAGGGATCGAACCTCCACGAAGCAGTTAGCTGTAACACAAAGTTCGGTGGTCGACCCCGGTCGAATCGATATTGCTATCAATGCGGCTCTATGTTACGTTTATCCTGTGATCTTCACCCTCGAGACAAGAGGGCATGTCTGCCAAAAATTTCATCACCCCACAATTTTTAAGAACTTGATAGTGCAAATCTAAGTAAGTGTTCGTTGTATTAAAAATATTTTATAAAATATTTTTAAATTATAGAAAATATTCAAACAATTAGCTATATATTTGAAAAATAATTAAAAACAGTAAATCTTATGGCATCAAAATTAAACCTCGACAAATTAGACCTTCAGATCATTCATGAAATGATGGAAACTGCTGAGATTTCATACGCCGAGTTAGGAAAAAAACTTTTTGTAAGCGGCGGTACCATTCATGTGCGTATTAAAAAGCTCCAAGAGTTTAATATCGTCAAAGGTACAAGGTTGAATGTTGATTTGCGTCAATTGGGCTATGATATTACCGCCTTTGTTGGAATTTATTTAGAAAAGAGTTCGTTGTACGATACAGTTGCCAAAGAATTGATGAATATCCCCGAAATTGTAAGGCTGAATTATATCACCGGAAACTACAGTATGTTTTTAGAAATTGTTTGCAAAGACATTACCCAGTTGCGTTTTGTATTGCACGACGAATTGCAAAAGATAAAAGGGATTGAACGTACCGAAACTTTTATTTCGCTGGAAGAAGGGTTTAACCGGAATGTTCAGGTGGCTCCTAAAGAATAATTTGAAAATGAAAAGTTGATTTGAAAATGGAAATCAAATTTGAAGATGGAAAGCAAATTTGAAGATGAAAAACAAATTTGAAGATTTGGAAATTAGTTAAAAATTCAAAGGGTATAAATCTCCAAATCATCAAATCTCCAAATCTCCAAATCTCCAAATCATCAAATCTCCAAATTAATTCTTTACATCCACCGCATCCCTCAAACCATTTCCCAATAAATTAAAAGACAGCACCAACAACATAATGGCAATCCCCGGAACAATGGCCAGCATTGGATTATGTGTAATAATGAAATTGTAATTTTCCTTAATCATCAGTCCCCAGCTGGGTTGAGGCGGCTGTACCCCGATCCCCAAAAAACTTAACCCGGCTTCTATAATTATGGCAGTAGCAAAATTACCAGCCGCAATAACCATTACTGGTCCCGAAATATTTGGAAGAATATGTTTAATAATAATTCTGGCGTCGCTTAAGCCCAATGCCTTGGCGGCTTGAATATATTCCAACTCTTTTATTGCCAGCACCTGCCCTCTTATTAACCGGGCAACACTTACCCACATGGTTAAGCCAACTGCAATAAAAATTTGCCAGAAACCTTTTCCCAAAGCCATGGTAATGGCAAATACCAATAATAAAGTGGGGATACTCCAGGTTACATTTATTAACCACATTACAATTGCATCTGTTTTGCCACGATAGTAGCCTGCAACAGCACCTAAAAAAATGCCGATGCTTAAAGAAATGATTACCGCAATTAATCCAATCCCCAAACTCACCCGGGTGCCAATAATAAGCCGGCTTAAAATGTCACGGCCAAACTTATCGGTACCCAGCCAGTAACTTTTTAAAATAATGTTTTGTGATTTTAAATTTTGGGGCCGATGGTTGGTTAAAAAATTAATGGAGTATGTCTGAAGTACGGTAGTGTCTTCATCAACATATTTATTCACCAATAAAGAATCTCCTGAAATTGTATAACTGCTGATGGGAATATACCGGAAGTTGTCAGGTTTGCCACTCCTTAATTGTTGTATCCAGCTTGTTTTGATAATTGTAGTACCCGGTATTTTTAAAAACAACTGTTTGTATCCTGGTTTTTTTGCCTGAATTTCTACAGTTTGTAAATCCGCATTGGGAGAATTATCTGGAGCTAGCAGGTAACCAAAAATTGAGAAAATAAAACTGATGGCGATAATTACAATGCCAACTATTGCAGCCTTGTTTTTTTTTAGGCGTTTCCAAATTTGTGCCGAATAAGAATATGAAACCAGCTCCATGACTGAAAGATACCAAACAATCTTTAGTGCAATTAAAATTTACTAAATAGCATTTGCAATATTTTTTTCCTAAAAAAATTCCAATTTCAACTGGCAGATTACAATTCATACCTGGCTGAAATTGGAATGGAAAAGTTGTAAATTTCTAATTAATGGGTTTTGATTAATACTTTTGAATTCATCGAAATATTATTGCCAATCAGTTGTAATTCGTACTGGCCATCTGCTAAAATGCGTCCTGTATTTATTTTTAGCTGGGTTTGATTGTCGGTTAATTGCAGGGTAGCATTGTAAACTCTTTTACCACTTACATCATTTATTAAAACGGTATAAGTACCAGATATTAAGTTGCTTAATTTTAAATGAATGATACCTTCTGTTACCGGATTTGGAAATACTGTTATCACCGGATTGCTAACATAAAAGCTTACAACTACCGTTTTACTGCGAGCTACACTTCCGTTTTGATCAAAACTCTTTATGCGGTAATAGTTGTTGGTTGCAGTAATATCATTATCTATCCATTGATAGTTTTTAAGTATCGCATTATTACTGCTAATAGCTGTTGTATTTACTAAAACAAAATTGCTGCCATCGGTCGACTTTTCCACTTCGTATTTACGGATGTTGATTTCATTTTCTACAGTCCAATCAATAACAGCTTGCTTGTTGCGTTTGCTGGCTTTTACATTGCTGAAAGT
>JANPAP010000353.1:0-1600 GCA_031429975.1 Chitinophagaceae bacterium | reverse complement strand
ATTGATTGGTGATATTATGCACTCCAGGGTTGCACTCAGCAATATTTATCTTTTAAAGAAAATGGGTGCAGAGGTAATGCTTTCGGGTCCACCAACATTAATTCCAAAATATATTAAAGAGGCATTAGATGTACAGGTGGAATATGATTTGAAAAAAGCTTTGGAATGGTGCGATGTTGCAAATGTTTTGAGGATACAATTAGAGCGGCAAAACCAGGTGTTGTTTTCATCTCTCCGGGAATATAATTTAGCTTATGGAGTAAGTAAAAAATTATTAGATGGCTTAAAAAAGGAAATTGTTATAATGCATCCGGGGCCAATTAACAGAGGTGTTGAAATTGACAGCGATGTGGCAGATGGTCATCAATCCATTATTTTGCAGCAAGTAGAAAATGGTGTTGCAGTGCGTATGGCAGTTTTGTACCTGCTTTCCGGTGGTAATAATTGAAATATTTTTTTTAATATTATCAAATAATCAAATTTCCAAATCATCAAATCAACCTCATGAATCGAATATGTTTATTTCCGGGAACCTTTGATCCGGTAACTTTAGGTCATACCGATATTATAAATCGAGCCATACCTTTATTTGATAAAGTGGTGATAGGGATTGGGAAAAATGCAAATAAAGTTCCAATGTTTACAGAGGAACAAAGATTGAAATGGCTACAGGAAATTTATATTGATGAACCAAAAGTATCTGTTGTACTTTACGAAGGATTAACGGTAAATTGTTGCAAAGAAGTTGGTGCAAATTTTATATTAAGGGGCATTCGCTACGTAAATGATTTTGAATATGAAAAAGCAATTGCCGATATGAATCGCAGCATTGCCAATGATATTGAAACAATATTTTTAACCTGTTTGCCAAAATATACTTCTATTGCATCAACATTAGTTAGGGATGTATTGAAAAATGGGGGTAATGTTGCACAGTTTCTTCCAAAAATTGTAAGCGATTCTATTAGTATTAAATAATAAACTTTTAAAAATATTTATATGTCAATCTGGTTTAATAAATCATTAAAATTAGCTGATCTAGGTGCGATAGAACCCGGAACAATGGCCGAATTTTTAGGAATGGAGTGGACAGAATTGGGGGCTGATTTTGTAAAAATTAAAATGCCGGTTGATCAACACACCAAACAACCTTATGGATTATTGCATGGAGGCGCAAGTTGTGCCTTGGCCGAAACCATTGGCAGTGTTGCATCGCAGCTTATCCTAGATCCAAATAAATTTATTTGTGTAGGGCTAGAAATAAATGCCAACCATATCCGTAGTGCCAGAAATGGTTTTGTAACCGGAATTGCCAAACCCCTACATTTAGGTGGTACAACTCATGTTTGGGATATTAAAATTTACGATGATGCAGATAATTTAATTTGTATCAGTCGCCTTACTTTGGCAATTTTAAAAAAGGCGTTTTAATTGTAATAGCCATTTTAATAAAATTCAATTAAGGGGTATCAAAGAATTTGCTTAGAATGTCTTTAATAGACGGGTAAGTTTTGCTCATTGGCTGCTTGATATCCTTGGTTTTAATCCATTTAATTTCCATTATATCTTCTTCAGTTTGTGGTATAAGGGTTTGTTTGGA
>JANPAP010000352.1:0-1656 GCA_031429975.1 Chitinophagaceae bacterium | reverse complement strand
CGGGTTTTACGCCATCTTTAACCGAAACGGAAGCATGGATATTTTTTCCGTCAATTTCAAATTTTCCAGCTGCTACCGTTTCTAAATTGGTATGATTAATAAACTGGAAAGCTTTTGCAAAGCTCTTGTGCAGGTCAGTATACCGGTATGCATTTTCTAACGAGTCGATGATCATGATATTGATTTTTAAAAATACCCTTCTCAAAATGAGAAGGGTAAAAAAAAACAGAATGCTTAAACCTAGAGAAAAATTTGAATAAATATTTTTTGGGGTTACCGTTTTTATCTTTGAACTCTTCCGCTGCCATCGCCTTTTACCAATTCTTTTACATCACTAAGTGTTGCATGGTTTAAATCGCCGGGGATGGTATGTTTTAATGCAGATGCGGCAACACCAAATTCAGCAGCATCGGGCATCGACATATTTGTTACCAATCCATAAATTAATCCACTGGCAAAACTATCGCCGCTACCAACCCTGTCGATGATACGGACATTGTATTTTTTAGTATGATAAAATTCATTGCCATCATACACCAAAGCACTCCAGCCATTATCACTGGCACTGTAACTTTCCCTTAATGAGGATGCAATAAATTTAAATCCAAATTTATCTTTCATTTGATGAAACACATCTTTATAACCATCCAGATTTAATTCACCTTTTGTAATATCTGTACCCGATGCTTTAAATCCTAATGAGGTATCTGCATCTTCTTCATTACCGATACATACATCAACATGCTGGCACAAACGACTCATTACTTCTCTTGCTTTTTCTTTACTCCACAATTTTTTACGGTAATTTAAATCAATGCTCGTAGTGATGCCTTTTGCTTTTGCTGCAATTAAAGCTGCTTCCGTTAATGCAGCAGCCTTGTCGCTTAATGCAGGTGTAATACCGGTTGTATGAAACCAATCGGCACCTTCAAAAATTTTATCAAAATCAAATTCGCTGGCATCTACATCAGAAATGGATGCATGCGCCCTGTCATAAATAACTTGTGATGCTCTCATGGATGCACCGGTTTCTAAAAAATAAATACCAAGCCTTTCTCCGCCTCTTGCAATGTGTTGCGTATCTACTCCATACCTGCGTAAATGATTAATGGCCGATTGACCAATGGCATTGTTGGGTACCTTGGTTACAAAAGTTCCATTCTCACCATAGTTGCAAATAGCTGCCGCCACATTGGCTTCGCCACCACCGTAAGTAACATCAAAACTGTCGGCTTGTACAAATCTTTTATAATCGGGAGTTGAAAGGCGGAGCATGATCTCACCTAAGGTTACAACTTTTTTTGGCATGGTCGTTTTAAATTTAGAGAAGTAATTTTAATAAATTCCTGAATCAAATGTCTATGATTATTTTAGAACTAACTACTGTTTATCAATAATTAATTACGCCATCGTTTGCGTAGCGGCAGTAAAAACTTATATTCGATTACGACATCGTTTGCGTAAAAAAAAAGCAGCCCTACTCATAATTATTTTAACATTGTTATTCTTAAAAATCAAGTTATGAACAAGAAAGAAATGTTATTGAAACTGATTACCGACCAGGGGATATTGCCCTTGTATTTTAATAAGGACAGTGAAGTTAGTATACAGATATTACGAGCCCTGTATAATGCTGGCATCCGTGCTGTGGAATAC
>JANPAP010000351.1:0-5176 GCA_031429975.1 Chitinophagaceae bacterium | reverse complement strand
TCAATGATCTGATCACCCGCCGGAATATAGGTTCGGTATTGATCTGCCACAAGGCGGTCAATTTCTTCCTGCCGTATTTCATCTTCTGTTGCCTGGCGAACAATATCGCCACGGGTTTGCAAACTCTTGATGTGATGCCCTGCAATACCGACATACACTTCGTTTAGCACCAAATTTGGATTGGATGCATAACAGTTTTCAAGCGCCATCTGGATGGCTTTAATAGTTTGGTCGATATTCAACACCATGCCGTGTTGTACACCATTGCTGTTGGCACGCCCAAATCCTAAAATTTCCAGCTTGCCATATTCGTTCTTACGGCCAGCAATAGCCGCAATTTTTGTAGTGCCGATATCGAGGCCTACAATTACAGGGTTGTTGTTTACTTCCCCGTTTTCAATTCCCGTTGTTGTTTGTTCGTTGCTCATAGTTGTGTGTGTTAGTGTTGTGTTATCAACTGTTTTAAAAGCTGAATAATTTTAATTTTTTATAGTATCAATAATCATTTTTATCATTTTTTGCAGCCACAGGTTTTACCGTTTTTTTTATTGCCGTCTTTACCATCACCGGCGATTTATTGGGCTGCAGCAGCACTGTTTTTTTCTCAGGAATTGGCTTCAACGATTTCGATTCCTGATTTTGCAACCCTGTATTTTTTTCTGCAACAAAAGGGTTTTTCATAGGTACAAGATTGGTATTTGCATTTTTACTGATAACGGGTATTCCCCTTAGGTTTGTGGTTTCAGAAGCAGTAGAAAATCCCGAGTTATCATCACGCTGCATGGATTGTTGTATCAAATTAATATCGGTTGAATTTTGCTCATTATCTGTAGCAAACATTTGCATAGAATCATTGGCTTGTTGCTCTGCAGTATAAGCTATCAGCTGCATCAGTTGCAACGTACGCAACGAATCAGCGGTTTTATCTTCGGCTCCTTTTCGTTTTGCCACAACCTGGTTTGCATATTGCACATTTACCACACTGTAATAATTCCAGCCACATTTTGTCATTACATTTTTATAAAACAACAGCAGTTTCGAAAACTTTTCTTCTACTTTAGTAGCATCTCCAAATAAGATGGTTGTACTGCCAATTTTTGGTAAGAATTCAAAATTCCGTTGTGCTGTTATATCTACTTGTTCAATCATCGCCATCCTGAAAGGATCTTTTTGTATAGCGGTACTGATGATGAAAATATTTTTCAGCAATACGCTGTCAGCTTTTGTAAGTACTGCTTTATCGCTCGGAAAATTTGTAAACACCGGCAACCTTGCCGAAAACTTTTCGCTCAAAGGCAGCATAGCCAATGAACTATCAATATAAAAAGTAGTACCGGTATTGGTAAAAACTCTTGCTACTGGTTCTCTTTCCAACACATTTACCTGAAGCCTATTATTACTATCAAAGAACAATTGTATTTTTTTTACCCAGATATTTTTTTGCAATTCTGTTTCCAATGCAACTAAATTAAATGAGTGCAATGGTTGGCCTACCGGGCTACCTTCGATATAGTCATTCAAGGCTTTTAAAATATCATCCTTATCAACAAAAAAATTGTTACTTACCCCCTTAATGGTTACCGTTATACCCGAACATTTTTGTTGATCTTCTTTCTGGATGGCGGCAACCAACAACACGATAACACCTGCGCCCACAGCAATCCAGACTGTTGTTACCAACCATTTTAATATTGTTTTGCCTTTTACCATTTGTTGTTTTCCGAAATTGTATTTCAGAAATAATTGTTTTTTTATGTTAATTTTTATGTTTCAATATTTCTCTTAACGGACCAACCATTGTATCAATATCTCCAGCGCCTGCTGTAATTAATAATTCGATTGAACTGTTTTCAATGTGCTGCAACAGAGTTTCTTTATTTAAAATTGTTGCATTGGCATTTTTCATTCTATTCAAAATCATTTCACTGCTTACCCCTTCAATCGGTAATTCTCTCGCCGGATAAATGGGCAACAGAATTACTTCATCTGCCATATCCAATACTGCTGCAAAACCATCTGCTAAATCCCGAGTACGGCTAAACAAATGCGGTTGAAATACAACACAGCATTTTTTATTTGTAAACATTTTTTTAGCCCCTTCAATCAATGCCCTTAATTCTTCCGGGTGATGAGCATAGTCATCAATCATCACCTGATTATCCGTTTTAATTACATATTCAAATCTTCTTTTCACACCTTTAAAATCTGCAACAGCCGCTTTTATTTTCTCTTCCGTTATTTTTAAATGATGGGCTACTGCAATGGCTGCAATTACATTTTCTATATTATGCATGCCACCCATATTTAAAACCACATCCATTATCAATTCATTTTTTAGGTAGACATCAAATTGATAACTACCATTGTTGATGTTGATATTCGATGCATGAACCGTTGCATTCGTATCAATCACATCATAACTGATATGATGAGCCGCTGTTAAATCGTTGCTTCTTTTTAAACCGTATTTGCTTATCAATAAACCACCGGGTTTTATTTTTGCAGAGAAATCAATGAAAGCCTGTTCCATATTTTCGGCTGTACCATAAATATCCAAATGGTCTGCATCCATCGAACTGATGATGGCAACATCAGGACTTAATTTCAAAAAACTTCTATCATATTCATCCGCTTCTGCTACACTTACATTATTATCACTGCCCCAAAAATTAGTATTATAATTAACAGCAATGCCTCCTAAAAATGCATTACATCCAAAACCACTATGCCTTAAAATATGCGCCAGCATTGAGCTTGTGGTTGTTTTGCCATGTGTGCCTGCTACACAAATATTAAATGTGTCGGCAGTTATGGCACCCAACACATCGCTGCGTTTTACTACCTGGTAGTTATTTTCTAAAAAATAATTTAACTCCTTATGATCTTTTGGAACTGCCGGTGTATACACAACCAGGTCCGCATTTTTATCCAGCAGTTCAACACTATCTTCATAATGAATATTTATTCCTTCTGCTGCCAATTGCTTGCACAATGTTGTTTCCGTTTTATCATAACCTGCAACAACAACTGCATTGGCATTAAAATATCTTGCAAGCGCACTCATGCCAATGCCCCCGATGCCTAAAAAATAAACCCTTTGTATGTTATTGATAGCTGTCATTTTTTATTTCAAATTCAAAACTGAATCTTTTTAGTTTTTTTTATTGTTAAGATTTTCCTCTTTATAATGCTCTTAACTTATTGTTGAATACATTTTATTATTGTTGTTGCTATTACTTCACCGGCATTATGGATTGCCAATTTGCCGATGTTATTTATAAATTCCTGTTGCCTTGTTTCGTTTTTCATCAGTTCAATAATTGTTGGCACCAATTTTTCAGAAACCTCATTATCTTTTATCAGCATTGCTGCGTTTTTATCTACCAGTTTTTTTGCATTCACCGTTTGGTGATCTTCTGCAGCAAATGGATAAGGCACAAACAAAGCCGGCTTTTTCGAAACACATAATTCGCCTACACTCATTGCCCCACTCCTGCTGATTACCACATCGGCTGCTGCATAAGCAAAATCCATATTGGTAATAAAATCGTTTGCCCAAACATTTAATTTTCCTGCAACCCTTGCTTTTGCTATGTCGGCATAAGGCTTACCGGTTTGCCAAATCAATTGCAAATTATTTTTTTCAAATAAGTCCAAATCCTTATCCAGCGCTTCGTTGATACTTTTTGCACCCAAACTTCCTCCAATTGACAGCACCGTTTTTTTTGCAGGATCCAAACCAAAAAATGCGATGGCTTCCGGCTTTGAAATATTGTTATTACTGATATTAGATCTTACCGGATTGCCACTGATTATAATTTTATTTGCCGGAAAAAATTGTTCCATCCCATCAATTGCTACAAATATTTTGGTAGCATTTTTTCCAAGCAGCTTATTGCTTTTACCGGCAAATGAATTGCTTTCGTGAATAAAAGTTTTAATTCCTTTTGTTTGCGCAAACCTCAAAACCGGGAAACTCGAATATCCACCAACTCCCAACACTGCATCCGGTTTAAATGATTGCATAATTTTTTTTACCTGAAAAAAACTCTTAACCAGTTTAGCTGGCAATCCAATATTTTTAATCAAAGAACTTCTGTTAAACCCTACAATATCCAACCCCACAATTTGGTATCCTGCCTGGGGTACTTTTTCCATTTCCATTTTTCCTTTTGCACCAACAAATAAAAATTCTGTTTGTGGTTCAATTTTTTTTATGGCATTTGCAATTGCAATTGCCGGAAAAATATGCCCTCCTGTTCCTCCTCCTGCAATGATGATTTTTAAGCCAGCCGCTCTATCTCCTGATGCAGGAATTTTTGAAGCTGTTAAATTTGAATCATCTATCATTTATTTTCTTATTCAATTTTTTATACTGCTATTTCTTCTACCGCCGGTATTACCGGTTTTTCCATTTGCTCCACATTTCTGGCTACACTTAAAATAATTCCGATGGATAAACAGGTAAACAAAAAACTACTTCCACCCATACTTACCAAGGGCAACGTAACACCCGTATTTGGGAAAACATTTACATTAACACCCATGTTGGCAATGGCTTGTATTACCAGCGTAAAACTCAATGCCAGTGCAAGAAAAGCTCCAAATGCATAAGGACATTTTTGAAACAACCGGATGCCCCTGTACAAAAACAACAGGTAAATAAATACAATAAATGTACCTCCCAACAAACCATATTCTTCCAGAATGATGGCAAAAATAAAATCGCTGTAAGAGTGTGGTAAAAAATTTCTTGCATTACTGTTACCCGGCCCACGACCAAACAAACCTCCGGATGCTATAGCAATTTTTGCCTGATTGATTTGGTACAATTTTTCGTTTTGATCTTCTTTCTTACTGTAAACAAAAGTTTGAATTCTACCGATCCAGGTAGGTACCCGGCCTACAGAAAACAGTGCTGGTAAATCTTTGGTTCGATGCGCTTCTTTATCATAATATTTTACAGCAGTAAAAATTAAAATTATCATTGGTATCAAAACAATTCCGATGGTTACCAAAATATGTTTGGTGCTTACCCTTCCGATAAACATTAATAAAAAACTGGTTCCGGCAATTAAAATTGAGGTGGAAAGATTTGCAGGAGCAATCAACAAACAAATTATCCCAACCGGAATTATGATTGGTAAAAATCCTTTTTTAAAATCTTTAATAACCG
>JANPAP010000350.1:0-4438 GCA_031429975.1 Chitinophagaceae bacterium | reverse complement strand
TTAATGCCGGCAGTATTTCACAGCAAAATATTATTTTGCCTGTAAAGTTTATCAGTTTTAATGGCGTTAGAAATAATGAATCGGTACTGCTTAATTGGAAAGCTGTTTTTACCAGCCAACCCGATTATTTTAAAATTCAGCAATCAAATAATGGAATAAATTTTACGGATGCCGGTAAAAAAATGTTCAATGATTTTGATTTGCAGCAAGGGCAATATCAGTTTGAGTTAAATTCAACGGCAACATTTTTTCGAATTGCTGCAGTATTTAATAATCAAGAAAAACTGTACAGTGCCATAATCAATTTAAAAAATAATTATAAAAACGGACTAAGGCTTTTGCAAAATCCAGTTACAAATTCAATTGTATTAGAAAGTAACCTGCCAACAGTTATCATTACCGAGTTGAAATTATTTGATGAAACCGGTAGAATCTTTTTGCAAAAAAATCAGCAAATAAATTATGGTATTAATAAAATTGATTTGCCTGTTTCGAATAGTTTTCCAAAATTTATTTTCCTGCAATTAACTGATAAAAGCAATCAACAATATTTATTTAGAATTGCAATAAATTAATTTTATTCTTCACTTCCTTGGTCGTTGTCTTCACTTCCTTGGTCGGTTTCTTCGCTTCCTTGGTCGGTGTCTTCACCGACCATTCCCATAAAGTATGTGTTATTCGCAATAGCACTTTGACTTACACTTCGGTTGTTGGTCAATAAGGCCAACAATGGCGTAAAAAAAAGTATAAGCAGTTCAAATTCATAATAGGTTGTATATAGGTCGGTGATGACACCGGCCAAGGAGGAAAATTGCAATAAATTAATTTTATCCTTTAAATATTATTCTCAACATTAAATAACCGGCACACCGGTTATTTAATGTTGCAGTTGTTACTACTGCAACTTTCCCTAAGCTCCAAACAATTTTAAGCTGGTTTATTCGTTTTGTATTGATAGCAACTTTAAATATTGTTATTGATGTAATTAATTATGGCTAATCAGTATAAATAAGAAAATATTTATGCTTATAAACTATGTAAAATTTATTTACCAAACTTACCCTATAAAATGAAAAGCAGCAGTTTTTTCGGATTGATAAGATATGTTTCAACAGGCGTATTACTGGGATTGCTTCTTGTAATTACTGCACTTGTTTATAATTACCAGCAAAGTTTTAATGTTTATTTATTAAACATTATTTCTGCTCCTCCGGGATTTATACTAATAATTTTTTCACCTATTTTATTAGGGTTTATATTTTATTCAATTGGAATACATTCTAAAATAAAGCAAGCCGCCACTTCAACAAATAATTCAACTATTACTTCAAAAATGCTACAACCTCAACCAAAAAATACTGGCGATGATCAACAGTTTAAATTATTGGCAAATGTTGTTTCGCAAATTAATGAAGCCGTAATGATAACAGATAATACAGGCTGCATTCAGTGGGTAAATAATGGCTTTACCACAATTACCGGTTACCATTTAAATGATGTTATGGGCAAACAGCCCGGTACTTTTTTAATTGGTGAGTTAACACAAAAACGAGCGGTTAAAAATATTAAACTGCAATTATTTAGAGGCTTGGCTGTTGTGGAAGAACTTATTCAATATAAAAAAAATGGCCAGTCCTATTGGGCGATGATCAGTATAAAACCTATTCATAATGATAAGGGAGAAGTTACCAATTACATTGCTATTGAAAGTGATATTACAAACCGAAAAGAAAAAGAAATTGCACTTGAAAATGAAATTAGTGAAAGAAGAGCACTCGAAAAAGAATTGGTTGAAAGTAATAATAAATTAGAACAGGCAATGAAAATTGCAAGATTCGGAACTTGGGAAGTTGATGTTGAAAATAAAACGCTGTTTTTGTCGAAAGAATTAAGAGAATTATTTAAGCTTCCGGTGGATGGCAAAATAAATTTAAAAACCTTGTTTGGATCTTTTCATGCTGAAGATATAAAGTCGATTCGTACTTGTATCCGGAAGGCTTCAAAGGGTATAAAAAATGAATTGGAATACCGTTTTATTGTGAATAATAAAACGAGTTATATGTTATCTAACATTGCACCCAAATTAAATGAAGCCGGAATTATTATTGGGTATTTTGGAACAGTTACCGATATCACCCAACGTAAAATTGCAGAGCTGGCTCTAATGCAAAGTGAGGAAGAAAAAGCAATTGTTTTAAATAATACACAAACTATTATTTGCCTGCACGACATGAATGGCGTAATACTGGATGTAAATTGTGCTGCCGAAAAAATGAGTGGCTATACTAAAGCACAATTGATTGGACTAAATTTAAAAACATTAATTGTTTCTGAACACCAGTTTGGATTTGAAAATTATATTGGCAATGTAAATTCACAAAAATCAGTGAATGGTACCATGCATATTAAAACCCGTGAGGGTAAAAAAAGAATATGGATGTATCAAAATACGGTGTATCAAAACAATGAAAAATCGCCCTATATCATTGCCAGTTTAATTGATATAACTGAGCTTGCCAAAGCAAAAAATGAAATTGAAAGACAGCAGCAGTTCATTGGTCAGATTATTGACAATAGTCCTAACATTATTTATGTAATGAACGAGAAAAAGGAAATTGTTTTAAGCAATAAATATTTTAAGGAATATTATAATTGTGATGATACATTAAATGCTTCGGCGCTCAATTTATCAAAAGGCGAAAATGATATTTTGCTGGGAGACATTGATGCAATGCTTGATTTGGATGACGGTGAAAAAATTAGAATGGAAGGTTCAATAGAAGGAACCGACGAGTTAAAAAATGAGAAATGGTTAAACGTTATAAAAAAATGTTTTAAAGATGGCAGGGGAAAAAAATATATTTTAGGATGTGGCATGGATATCACCGGAAGGTATGATATTGAGTCGGATTTAATTGCTGCAAATCAATTGGTGGAGCATTCCTTAAAAGTAAAAGATCAATTTATTTCGAACATGAGCCATGAAATAAGAACCCCGTTAAATGCGGTGATTGGCTTTACCGATTTATTAATTGATACTACATTAACCAGCCAGCAATCGGAGTATACTCAAATTGTAAAAGCAGCTTCTCAAAATTTATTGGCACTAATAAATAATATCCTCGACATGAGTAAAATTGAGTCGGGCAGCATTGCACTTGAAAGTTTACCAATGGATATTAAGCAAATCGTACTGGATGCTGCAAAAATATTTGAGCCAAAAGCAGCCACTAAAAAAATAAAAATAATTACGCATGTTGCAGATAATATTCCCGGTAAATTGTTGGGTGATCAATTAAGGGTATCTCAAATTTTTTATAACCTAGTTGGTAATGCAATTAAATTTACTGATACCGGTTATGTGGAAATCAGTTGCAAATTAGTTAATGGTACCGACGAAGAAAAACAGTATATATCTTTTTCGGTAAGAGATACTGGTATTGGTGTGCCGGCAGAAAAACAATCATTAATTTTTGACAGGTTTACCCAGGCCAATAGCGATACAACAAGATTGTATGGTGGTACCGGGCTTGGTTTAAATATTGCGAAAAGTATTGTTGATTTACATGGCGGTAAACTTCATTTGGAAAGTACACCCGGTAAGGGAACGGTGTTTCAATTTATTTTACCATTCCAAAAATTTCAGGAATCTAATGCCGTTAGTTTTGAAACGGCCAATGTAGAAAATCAAATACAATTGCTGCAAACCGGTAGGCCATTACATATTTTACTTGCCGAAGATAATTTAATTAATGCCATGCTTGCTAGGCAGGTATTGGAAAATGGTGGGTTTACCGTAACACATGTAGAGAATGGTGCACTTGCATTAAAAGCGGTGCAGGAGCAAGCATTTGATGTAGTGTTGATGGATATTCAGATGCCGGAAATGAATGGCATTATTGCTACAAAATCTATCCGTAATCTGGAAGGGCCAATTGCTACTATTCCAATAGTTGCCATGACGGCACATTCGCTTTATGGCGAAATGCAAAATTGTTATAATGCCGGCATGAACGGTTATATTTCTAAGCCATTTAAATCTGAAAATTTATTTGCAACAATTATAAATGTTGTAAACCCGGTTAATGATGCCAAGCAACAATTTTTTGCAATGATTGATGCCGCATAATCCTAATTTAATTTATAATCAAGAATATGAATTCAACCAATAGTGCATTGGTAAACCTTAGTTATTTGCAATCTGTTTCGGGAGGCAATAGGGAATTTGAAAAAATGTTATTGACAGGTGCCATTCAGGATATCGATCAACAAACTGATATTTTATACAAATCTTGGGTAACAAAAAATCCAGATGCGTTTTATAAAGCTGCTCATATTTTAAAATCGGTAACGGCCATTGTTGGTTTAAATGCAATGCAACAATGTTGTTTAAAAATTGAAAAATTTTCTGCTGATATAATATTTCATGAAGAAGGCC
>JANPAP010000349.1:0-21838 GCA_031429975.1 Chitinophagaceae bacterium | reverse complement strand
AGCTTTAACTGTAGAATCAACAGCAGGAGTAGTAGGTTCAGCGGCATTGTTACAAGCTGTCATAACTGAAGCAACAGCAAGAATTGCAAATAATTTTTTCATTGTAAATTTGTTTTGAGTTTTAAAATTCGTCGCAAATGTAGGACTTAATTTTAATTGTCCAAGAAAATGTTAAAAAAATATTTTCTTTTAATTTTCAAGCATTTCCCTTGCATTTTCCAAGGTGGTTTTGGATGGTTTTTCGCCTCCTAGCATCTGTGCAATCACTTCAACTCTTTCATTATTCTTCAGCAAACGCATTGCAGAAACCACCTTTTTATCAATGCTGGTTTTATAAACAAAATAGTGTGCATCTGCTTTTGCAGCAATTTGCGGCTGGTGGGTTATAGCAATCACTTGATGAGAGGTTGATAATTCCTTCATAATATTTCCCACCTGTTTTGCGGCCTCCCCACTAATCCCTGTGTCAATTTCATCGAATATTAAAATAGGTAATTGCAATTTTTTTGCTACCAAATATTTAATACATAACATCAATCTGCTTAATTCGCCGCCACTTGCCACTTTATTAAGTGCCTCAAACCGGTTGTTTTTATTGGCATCAAATAAAATATTGATAGTATCGCACCCATACAGGTTTAAACTTGTCGTTTCCATATTAACCTGTATTCTGGCATTTGGCATTCCAACTTTAACTAATAGTTCATTTACTTTTTCGGTAAAAGGTTTTATGGCAGCTTTTCGATTAATAGAAATGGATGATGCTAATTCTTTACAGGTTTTAAATAATGCCTGTTCATCCTTTTCTTTTTCACTAATGATTTCTGCAATATTGAAAATATCTGCAAGTTTTATTTGCAAAGAGTTTTTAATTTCAATCAATTGGGCACTTGAATTTACCTGATGCTTTTTTAATAGCTTATATCCTGTAGAAATTTTTTCATTTACCAACTGAAGCCTTTCAGGATTGTACTGAATGGATTGATTGATATGATTTATACTTTCAGCAATATCTGCTAGTTCTAATTGGGCACTTTGTACCCTTAATGCAAGTGCAGCGGCATCAGGATGGAATTTTTCAAGTTGATGTAACTTTCCTGTAATAGTTTTTATTTGCTGTACCAATGGCAGGTCGCATTCAGCCATTTCAAAGTATAAATTACTTAACTGTTGTTTTACTTCTTCGGCGTTGCTTAATAATTTTAATTCAACATCTAAATTTTCTAATTCATTTTCAGCAATATCAGCTTCTTCCAATTCATCAAATAAAAACTTGTTATAATCTGCAGCAGTCTGGGCTTGGCTTTGCTGTAGTTTTAAATCTTCCAATTCTTTTTTAACGGTTAAAAATTTCGAATACGATTTATTGAAATCATTTAATAAACCGCTGTTCCCTGCAAGAGCATCCAAAACTTCTCTTTGAAAATTATTATCTCCCAGTTCTGCTGTATCAAATTGCTGATGCAAATCAACCAGCATTGAACTTAATTGTTTTAATTGCACCAAATTAACCGGGGTATCATTTACAAATGCCCTCGATTTACCATTGACTGCAATTTCCCTTCTTACCAGCAGTTCATCATCGGCATCCAATTCATTTGCTATTAAAAACTGCTTAACTACCGATAAGTTTTCTACAGCAAAACATCCCTCCACCACAATTTTTAATGCTTTATCAAATTGCAAACTACTATCTGCCCTTTCGCCTAAAATGAGGTTGAGGGCACCCATTAAAATACTTTTACCGGCACCCGTTTCTCCAGTAATAATATTGAGATTATTTGAAAAATCAATTGTTATTTCATCAATGATGGCAAAGTTGCGTATGTGTAGTTTTTTCAACATAATAAGAGCAGCAAATTAGTTTTTTTACCCCGAAATTCTGAAATAAAAAATAATTAACAAGCCAAAAAAATAAGCACCCCAAATTTGGAGTGCTTAAAATTATAAGAAGTTAGGATTGGTATTTATTTTACTTCAATGCTGTCATTTAAATCAGCATCAATCAATATTCTTCCACAGTTTTCGCAAACAATTACTTTTTTACGCAATTTAATTTCACTTTGCTTTTGAGGAGGAATTGCATGGAAACAACCTCCACAACTATCTCTTTCAACTGGCACTACTGCCAACCCATTACGGTAATTTTTTCTAATACGGTCATAACTTAAAATCAGGCGCTCATCAACATGCGATCTTGCATCTGCTCCAAGTTTATTGTAATGTTTTTCTTCTTTTTCGGTTTCGCTGATAATTTTTTCCAGCTCTCCTTTCTTTCCGGTAAGATTGCTTTCTTTACTGCCTACTGCTTTTTTAGCGGCTTCCAGTTGCTTGGCTTTTTCGCCAATCTCTTCCATAGCATCTTTAATATGCTTTTCGCAAAGTTTTACTTCCAACGTTTGCATTTCAATCTCTTTATTGATTGCTTCAAACTCTCGGTTGTTTTTTACATTTTCACTTTGCTTATCATATTTTTTAACCAAAGCGTCTGCTTCTGTAATGGCTTCCTTTTTTTGAGCTATAAATTCCTGAATGCCATTTATTTCTTCTTCAACCCTTGTTTGGCGGGCATGCAACCCTTCAATTTCATCTTCCAAATCTTTTACTTCAATTGGTAATTCGCCTTTTAAAATTTGAATTTCATCAAGCTTGCAATCAATTTTTTGCAAACTTACCAACGATGTTAATTTTTCTTCAACTGAGAAATCTTTTACTGCGGCCATTGTTAAATTATAGTTTGATTAAAATATTACAGAAAGTATTGAACCGGATTGGTTTTAACTCCTGTTTTCAGGACGGCGAAGGTAGTACATTTTTTCTTCAAAATATCAAAAAGCAAGTCAACCGTAAATTGTTCACTTTCGTAATGCCCAATATCGGCAATAACTAATTTGCCTTCAGCATCAAAAAATTCATGATATTTTATATCCCCTGTAACGTAATAATCGGCTCCAGACGCTACTGCAGCCTTAATTAAAAAGCTACCGGCACCACCACATAATGCAATTTTTGAAACCATTTTGCCGGTTAACGAAGTATGCCTAACCACCTCCAATTTGAAATTGTTTTTTAATAATTGCAAAAATTCAATTTCGGTAACCGCAACTGGCAATTCGCCTAATAAACCGCTGCCGGTTTCTTGATATTTATTTTCAAGATTTATAAGATCATAAGCTACTTCTTCGTATGGATGCGACTGCAGCATTGCTGTTATCACCTCATTTTCAATCCAGGCCGGATAAATAAATTCCAGTTTTATTTCATCCTCTAGATGTTGATCTCCCTTTTTACCAACAAAGGCATTGGTACCTTCTCCAGGCTTAAAAGTTCCTTTTCCTGCAGAGCTAAAACTGCATTCGCTGTATTTTCCAATATTTCCAGCACCGGCAACAAAGATTGCCTGTTTTAAATTTGCTGCTGCAGCTATTGGTACAAAAACCTGCAATTTGCGTAATACTCCAATTTTAGGCAATAATATCTGCCTGTTTATTAAACCTATCATATCTGCCATCTTACCATTTACTCCCATTATTACATTATCAAGGTTGGTATGAATGGCGTAAATGGCAATGTCATTTTTTATAGCAGCTATGATTGTTTTTTCAACATAATTATTTCCGTTAATTTTTTTTAAGCCACTAAAAATTATTGGATGATGGGCAACAACCAGATTGCATTTTTTATCAATTGCTTCTTGTATTACAGCTTCGGTTGCATCTAACGAAATAAGGATACCTGTACAATTCCAATTTTTATTGCCGGTTAAAAGCCCACAATTATCATAGCTTTCCTGTAAATAAGGGGGTGCAATATTTTCAAGTAAAGTTGTTATATCTTGAATTTTCATTTTTAAATTAATTATGTTGAAAGCTGCTGAATTATACAATGTGTACCAAACAAAGATGCAAAAAATTGCGGATGTAAAGTACGCCCACGCCGTTTTAGAATGGGATACCGAAACTTATCTTCCAAAAAAAGGTATTGAAATGAGAAACCGGCAAATGGCAACATTGAGTGAAATTGCCCATGAATATTTAATTGATGAGCAATTGGGCAACCTACTTTTTAAATTAAATGATTGTACCGATTTAAGTATTTATGAAAAAAGAAATGTTGAATTATCATTGATAGATTTTAACCGGAATAAAAAATTAAGTACGGCGTTTGTAAAAAAAATGAGCGAAAGTATTCAGACTGCATACCACAGTTGGGTTACAGCCAGACAACAAAACAATGCCAGTAATTTTTTAGAACCCTTACAACAACTTATAAATTTAAAGAAACAAGAAGCCGAATTATTAGGATATGAAGAGCATCCCTACAATGCATTAATGAATGATTACGACAAAGGATTAACCGTAAAAATTGTAGATGCTGTTTTTAAAAACCTGCAACCCGCCTTAAGTAAATTGATAGCACTTTCAGAAAAAAACAATGAAATTGACAACTCATTTTTATACCAGCATTTTGATAAAGACGATCAATGGAAATTTGGAATTTCATTATTAAAAAATATGGGCTTCGATTTTGAAGCCGGCCGCCAGGATATCAGCATTCATCCATTTACAACTAATTTTAATAATGCCGATGTAAGACTCACCACCCGGATTGATGAGAATGACTTTAGCAATATGACCTGGAGCTGTATTCATGAAGCTGGGCATGGTTTATACGAGCAAGGACTGCAATCGCAATATTATGGTTTACCCTTAGGCGAATACTGCAGTTTGAGTATTCACGAAAGTCAAAGCAGGATCTGGGAAAACCAGGTTGGCAGAGGGCTGGCTTACTGGCAACACAATTTTCCATTACTAAAATCGTTCTTTCCAAAGCAACTGGCCGATATTTCAATTGATCCGTTTTATTTAGGCATCAATAAAATTCAGCCTTCGCTAATTAGAACAGAGGCAGATGAACTGACTTATCATTTTCATATTATGATTAGATATGAAATTGAAAAATTATTGATTGAAGGCAGCATTACTGCAAAAGATATTGCTGCTTACTGGAATGAATTGTATAAAAAATATTTAGGCGTTACTGTTCCGGATGACAACCAGGGTTATTTACAGGATATTCATTGGAGCCATGGTAGTTTTGGATATTTTGCAACCTACAGTACCGGAAGTTTGTATGCTGCACAGTTTTATGCAAGCATTGAAAATGAAAATTTAAACCTAAATAACGAATTGGCTGTTGGAAATTCATCGGCTATTTTAAAATGGTTAAGAGAAAACATACACAAAAATGGCCGATATTATACTTCAGAAGATTTATGTAAATCGGCAACAGGCAATTATTTAAACGCAAATTTTTTTATAGATTATGCCACAAAAAAATTTAGTACTATTTATAAATCGTAAATTTGAAAACATTCAATTAACCATGTATAGAAACCGGTTTATCATAGCAATTATTTGTGCATTGATATTGTTTTTAGGCGGCTGTAAAAAAGCCATCGAAAACATTTCTACCAATACACTACAAACTTATTTTGAAGATAATATTTTGAATAAAACTTTTATAGTAGAATTAGCCAAGGACGGTACCACAGACAATACTAGTTTATATACAGGATACGATTTTGTTTTAACCAAAACTACCTCGTATTATGATGGACCAATGACGGCTACCAAGTCTGGTGTAACATACACTGGCACTTGGATAAGCAACGACGATTACAGTAAATTAGTTATAAATATAAATTCCCCAACACCCCCAGTTGAATTTGTTTTTTTAAACAGAGCCTGGCGTTTTACAAAAAAGAATTTACCCACAATGGAATTAGCGCCCTGGGGTAATTTAGATCCAAAAGTGCTCCATATGAAAAGGTTATAAACCTCATTTGTTTAAAATATTACCGCTCTTTTTTATTATTTTCTTTTAATTCATTCACAATTTTTTTACGGATTTGGAGTTAATAGTATTGTTGCGTATTGTTCAGTATCAGCAATTCATAAAACAAAAGCCAATATCCATGATCACAAGAAAACTTTACAAAGTATTCTTATTGTTTACTTTCGTATTACTAACACTTATTACAAATGCACAGTTTGTAGCAAATTTTACCGCAGCCCCTACCGGAGGATGTGCCCCTTTAATTGTTCGGTTTACCGATCAGTCTACAGGCAGCCCAACATCCTGGAGATGGGATTTGGGAAATGGCACAATTTCGTTTCTCCAAAATCCATCAGTAACTTATTTTAATCCGGGTAAGTATACCATTAAATTAATTGTAAAAAAAGCGAACAATGAAGATTCGATTATAAAATCGGATTACATTGAAGTTTTTGCAAAACCTACAGTTCAATTTAATGTATCCATCACAAGTGGATGCTATCCTTTAGATGTTCGATTTACGGATGGCAGTACAATAGCTAGTGGAACCATTACCTCCTGGTTATGGGATTTTGGAGATGGTGTAACTTCAACTTTACAAAACCCATTGCATACTTATACAAGTGCAAGAAACTTTAATGTAACACTTCAGGTTAGAACCAGCAATGGATGTATATCTACTTTAACTAAAAACTCCTTAATTCAAATTAACGATGGTGTGTTGGCAAAATTCACGAACGATTATCCTTTATCCTGTTCATCGCCTGTTACCATCAATTTTCAAAATCAATCAACTGGTACCGGAGTTGTAAATTATTTATGGGATTTTGGAGATGGCACCAGTTCTACCCTTTTAAATCCATCGCATGCATATACCTCTGCTGGTAGTTTTACTGTAAAACTGATAGTTACTAATAGCAATGGCTGTGCGGATACTTTAATAAAACCAAATACAATTACTGTAGGCTCAGTAAGTAGTGGCATTTCTTTTAGGGATTCTGTTTGTCAGTCATCGAGTGTTATATTTACGAATACGTCTTCGCCTACACCAGGAACAGTGTTATGGAATTTTGGAGATGGCACTACATCAACCCAATTAAATCCTAATAAAACATTTGCAAGTGCAGGAGTATTTACAATTAAAATGATTTCAAATTTTGGAGCCTGCACCGATTCAGTTACAAAAAATATTACAGTAATTTCAAAACCCATTGTAAATTTTTCAACAACAGATACATCAAGTTGTAAAGCTCCTTACACGGTTAACTTTATTAATAGTTCGTCAAATGCAACATCCTATTTATGGAATTTTGGCAATAACGTTACTTCAACAGTAACTAGCCCAACTTACATTTATAACACAACAGGAGTTTATACTGTAAAACTTACAGCCTATAATGATTTTGGATGTGCAACTACACTTACCAGAACCAATTATATTTCAGTAAAAAAACCAGCTATTACATTTACCAATTTATCGGATAGTGGTTGTGTACCATTTACTAAAACATTTAATACAACCATAAATACAACCGAACCTGTTGCAAGTTTTTTATGGAATTTTGGCGATGGTAACACTTCTACCAGTGCTGCACCAACAAATACTTTTATAACAGAAGGAACCTACAATATAACTTTAACGGTAACTACTTTAAATGGTTGTTCGGATTCTGCAACCAAAATAAGAGGAATTGTTGTAAACAGTAAACCCGTTGTAAATTTTGGAGCAACCCCAACAAATACCTGTGCAAACAATACAATTGATTTTTTCGATTCCTCAAGTAGTGGTGTTACAAAATGGCGTTGGGAGTTTGGCGACGGCACAATATCAACCTTAAAAAATCCATCTAAAAAATACCTTGATACCGGCTTCTTTAATATAAAATTAATTGTATGGAAAGGAGGTTGTTCCGATTCTATTAAGTTTGATAAATTCATTAAAATCAACCCTCCCATTGCAAAATTTTTAGTGAAAATAAATTGTACCAAACCACTGGAAAGAACATTTACGGATCAGTCAATTGGAGCTCAGGAATGGTTATGGGATTTTGGAGATGGCAATTCATCAACCATTCAAAATCCAATTCATAACTATACCAGTTCAGGCATCTACAATGTATCGTTAAAAGTTACCAACAACACTTTTGGCTGCGATTTTACAACAACAAAACAAGTGCAGGTTATTAATGCAAAAGCTACATTCAATTCAGTTGATACAAATGTTTGTAAAAAACAAACAGTAACATTTAATACAGGACTAAGCCTGAATGACATCAGTTCTTTTTCTTGGAATTATGGTGCCAGTGGATCTACCTATACTTTTACTAATAATAATTCTGCAACTTTTGCATATCCCAATTCAGGCACCTATACAGTAAGGTTAATTACTTTGGATAAAATTGGTTGCAGAGATACGCTCACTAAAAACAATTACATTTTAGTAAACGGTCCTACTGCTAAATTTTCAATTTCCAACCCCGGAAGCTGTGTAAACAGTGCTGTTGTATTTATTGATAGCACACTTACAGATGGCATTAATACCATTCAAAACTGGAGGTGGATTTATGGAGATAGCACTATGGACAGTTTGAATGCGGCACCATTTCAGCACACATATTCTACACCCGGATCATACATTGTTTCGTTAAAGGTAACAGATACCAAGGGCTGTACTGATACAACAAAACTTTCTACCTACTTAATTATTTCAAAACCTATTGCAAATTTCACTTCATTGGATACAGTAACCTGTCCCTCAAAGCAAGTAAAATTTGTGAGCCAATCAACCGGCCCTAATTTAACTTACTTATGGGATTTTGGTGATAATACTACTTCAAATTTAGCAAGCCCATCTCATAACTACAGTAACGATGGATCGTATTCGGTTAAGCTTAAAATAACGGATCAATACGGTTGTACAGATTCAATTACAAGGGTAAACTATATCAAAATCAATAGCCCTATTTCTAATTTTACCATGAGTGATTCGGTAGGAAACTGCCCTCCATTAATTGTATATTTTACACAATTATCGAGTAATGCCATCAGTAAAAAATGGGATTTTGGAGATAGTACATTTTCAACAGAAGACAATCCATTACATTTTTATAATTATCCCGGCACCTATATTGTAAAACTTACTATTACTGGCCAAGGTGGATGCACCAGCATTTTTCAAAGAACAGTTTTAGTAAAAGGCCCAGAAGGAAGTTTTACTTATTCACCTTCAACTGGCTGTAACCCTGTTACTGTAAATTTTAGAGCCAGTACAAATGGCAGAGATATGCTGATTTGGGATTTTAATGACGGTAATACTATAAGCTCCAGAGATACTATTGTAACACATACTTATACCTATCCTGGGTTGTACAGACCCAAATTAATATTATCCGACCAGGCAGGTTGCCAGGTTCCAATAAGAGGAAGTGATACAATTACAGTTAGCGATGTAACTGCAAAATTTGGTTATAATTCGAAGCCGCTTTGCGATTCTGGTCAGATTGCTTTTAAGGATTCTTCATTCAGTAATTATGATGTTGTAAATAGTTATCAATGGAATTTTGGAGATGGAACAATGTCTACTCAAAAAAACCCTGTTCATCAATTTACAGTTACAGGAATTTATTATCCAAAGTTAATAATCAAGTCTCAAAATGGATGTACAGATAGTTTAGTTTCAACAGCAGCTGTTAGAATTGTTGCTTCGCCAAAAATAGGCATTGCTGCAACAGCAAATGGATGTACTCCTCTTGCTGTTACTTTCAATAGCCAGATGATTACTTCAGACACTTCAGTTATAAATTGGAATTGGAATTTTGCAAATGGCAACACTGCAATTGTTGCAAGCCCAACCATTCAAAACTATACAAATGCAGCAACTTATATTGTTAAACTAACAGGCACCAATAGCTCAGGATGCATGGACTCTGTTACAAAACAAATTGAAGCCTATGCCATCCCTAAAGTAAATGCAGGTGCCGATTTTATTCTTTGTAAAGGTACCAGCAAACCATTACAGGCAACAGGCGCTGCAACTTACAACTGGTCTCCATCCACAGCATTAAGTTGTACCAGTTGTGCAAACCCATCTACAAATGCAATTGCCGATATCGACTATGTTTTAACCGGAACTTCTGACAAAGGCTGCGTTGCAAAAGATACCATTTCAATTAAGTTAAAAGAAAAATTTGTTTTTAAATACAGCGCTTCCGACAGTTTATGTAAAGGAGGATCTAAAAAACTTTCAGCCTCAGGTGCCGATAGTTATATATGGACACCATCCACTGGACTCGATAATCAAACCAGTGCTACACCAACTGCTCAACCATCAATAACCACAAGATACATGGTTGTAGGTTCGGATAATGTGGGATGCTTTAAAGACACCGGTTTTGTTTCAATAGTTGTAAATAAAATTCCTACAGTTGAAGCAGGTAGTGATGTAAGCATTAATGTTGGCCAACCGTACGATCTGATACCGGTAATTTCAACCGATGTAAACTATGTAAACTGGCAACCTACAACAGGTGTTTTCAGAAATACTTATCCGGGTATCACAGTAAAGCCAACCGAAAATACTGAATACACTGTTGAAGTTAAAAACAAAGGAGGTTGTACAGCAAAGGACAGAATTACCGTGTTTGTAATTTGTAATGGATCAAACATTTTTGTTCCCAATACTTTCTCTCCGAATGATGATGGAATTAATGAAATTTTTTATCCAAGAGGAACTGGATTATTTAAAATTAAAATGTTTAGAGTTTACTCAAGATGGGGTGAGGTTTTATTTGAGAAAAATAATTTTGACGCCAACAACTCATCCTATGGTTGGGATGGAACGAATAAAGGCATAAAACTAAATCCGGATGTATTTGTTTATACGCTGGATGTTATATGCGATAACGGAAGCATTATTACCTATCGGGGAAATATTGCACTCGTTAAATAAACTAGCTTTTGTTTTTATAATACCTTAAAATGGCCGGCTTTATGCCGGCTATTTTATTTTAATTATGGCAAGAATGTTCTTTAAAAATGTTGCACAATTATTTCAAAAGTTGCATAATTCACGCTATTTATTATTGAGTCATAAAATTTAATATTTTTAAAAAATCAATACAAAAAAATGCTTAACTTAACAAGTAGTTTCTATTTTATTCCGTTTACTTTTCCACTGTACTTTTATGAATAATGTAACTGTATATACCAACTTTACTTTAAAAAAAATTGCATTTTTATTTTTTGTTTTTACATCTGGTATATCTCATGCCCAACTCACTCCAAATTTTTCAGCAAATCCAATTTCTGGTTGCATTCCTTTAACGGTTAATTTTTTTGATAACTCAACCGGTAATCCGCAAAGATGGAAATGGGATCTGGGTAATGGCACTATTGCTGCATTACAAAATCCAACTACATCTTATATAATTCCAGGCGTATACAGCATTACACTTAAAGTTTTTAATAACAACGATTCGAACAGTATTACAAAAACCCAATACATTACTGTTTACCCAAAACCAATTGTAAATTTTGAGGCTGATATAACTGCTGGATGCAGCCCTTTAATTTGCAATTTTACCGATTTAAGCAGTTCGTCTATTACCAATAATACCAGCTGGAAATGGGATTTTAATGATGATAGCATTTCGTATATTCAAAACCCCCAACACAAATTTATATTACCAGGCAATTATAATATTTCTTTGAAAGTTACTAACTCCGCTGGCTGTTCAAGCACTTACAGCAAACTGGCATATATAAAAGTTGACGATTCTTTTAAAGCCAGTTTTAGTTACTCAAACCCAGTTAAATGTAATCCTCCCGAAACAATTAATTTTACAAATACTTCAACAGGGTCTGGTACAATATCGTATTATTGGGATTTTGGTGATGGCGGAAATTCCACTACCGTAAATCCATCCTATACTTATTTAAATGCCGGCACTTTTTCACCCAAACTCATCAGTAAAAACAATAATGGTTGTATTGATTCAGTAACTCGGCAAAATGCAATTAATTTAAACACTACTATTTCAACATTTACAGGGCCCGATACTTTATGCATGGGTGCAACAGCAATTTTTTCAAATACATCAACTCCAGTTCCGCAAACGGTATTGTGGAACTTTGGTGATGGAACTTCAGCTACTTTAAATACTGTTTCAAAATCATGGGATACTAGCGGAAATTTTAATATTAAATTAGTAAACCAATATGCCGCCTGTGCAGATTCGGTAACCAAAAAAATTACTATTATCAATAAACCGTCTGTCAATTTTAAAGCAGATGATTCTGCTTCCTGCATTGCTCCATTTACTGTAAATTTTACCAACCTATCATCCAATGCAATTAATTGGGAATGGAACTTTGGAGATGGCAGCACATCAACTTTTCAAAACCCCAGTCATACTTATACCAGTAATGGTCAGTATAATGTAAGTTTAAAAATATGGGATTCCTTGGGATGTACCGGAAATCTAATACAATATAATTTCATCAGGATTCTAAAACCGCTAGTTAATATCAATCTTAGAAATGCTGAAGGCTGTATTCCTTTTATATTTAAACCCTTACCAAATATTTCATCGGTTGATGGTATTGCCAGTTATTTTTGGGATTTTGGCAATGGTTCTACTTCAACAAACCCTTTCCCTACCACTATCTACCCAGATTCAGGAACCTACACAATAAAATTAATTGCAACCAGTAACGATGGTTGTATAGATTCAATTATTATTAATAATGCTGTTAGAACCGGAACACATCCAATTGTAAATTTTTCGGCAAACAAAACCAGTGAATGCACAATTATAAATCTCCAATTTTCCGACTCTTCATTTAAAGCAGACAGATGGTTGTGGAAATTTGGAGATGGCCAAACAGACACTTTAAAAAATCCAACTCATGCTTATCAGGATACCGGAAAATATTCGGTTAAATTAATTGCCTGGAATAATGGTTGCAGCGATTCATTTACAAGAGTAAATTATATCAGCATCTTACCAAGTATATCCCGGTTTAAACCAATCTTTAACTGTACCAATAAAAAAGAAGTTTTTTTTAAAGATAGTTCCATTCAAGCCCTTACTTGGCTTTGGAAATTTGGCGATGGCGACAGTTCTGATTTGCCCAGCCCTGTTCATTTGTACGCACAATACCAAACATATTTGGTAACCCTTACTACCAGTAATGGTGGCTGCACAAGCACCCGTACAATTTCCATAAAAACAATTAACGAGCTTCCGGATTTCACAATCGCTACCGACTCTATTTGCAAATCAACAACGTCAATATTTACAGCTTTTAATTTTAATAAAGTAAATATTTCAAAATACATTTGGGATTTTGGTGATGGAATTATTGACAGCAGTTTTTTAGATATTGCCAATCATCAGTATACACAAGCTGGCATTTTTACAATAAAGCTTACCATAATTGACTTGCATAATTGCTATGAAACTGTAACAAAAAATAATCTGGTTCAGGTGTTTAATCCAAAAGCCGGCTATTACATTAACACGCCTGGTGGTTGTATAAACAACGCAGTTAATTTTTTTGATACCTCCAATACAAGTGGCAACCTTTTTAATATTAAACAGTGGGATTGGGATTTTGGCGACGGACAATCAGCAGTTTTTAATGCACCCATACCTATATCTATTAGTCATGAATACAATACTACAGGATCCTATTATCCGATATTAAAAATTACGGACAGTATTGGATGCACCGACAGTGTCAGACATATTCAACCCATTACAATTACAAAACCTGTTGCTCAATTTTTTGCAGTAAATTATTTAAGTTGCACAACAGATACAGTTGATTACCGGAGCCTATCTAGCGGTGTTGGATTAAATTATTTATGGTCGTTTGGCGATAGTACTTACTCAACCATTACTAATCCCAAAAAGCAATATTTAAATAATGGAAATTATTCTGTAAAATTAGTTGTAACCGATATTAATGGTTGTAAAGACTCCTCTGAAAATATTAATTACATAAAAGTACAGGATGTGAAAGCTTCCTTTACAGTAAATGATTCGGCGGGTGTTTGTATTCCTTTTGAAGTAAATTTTACAAATAACTCATCGGGCATGCTATCCCATATTTGGGAATTTGGAGATGGAAATACTTCCCTTGCTTTTAATCCTACCTATTACTATACGGTTACCGGAAATTATACAGTAAAACTTACGGCCAAACGAACGGCTAAATGTAGCAGCAGTTATCAAATGAAAATTAGTGTAAAAGCCCCAAGTGCTGATATTAGTTATACGCCCTTAAATGGCTGTGCCCCATTAGTAGTTTCATTTATTACATCACCCCTAAACAACCTCGTTTATTCCTGGGATTTTAATGATGGCAATATTAGTTTATCAACCGACTCTGTAACTACACATACCTATCTTACTAATGGCCGATTTATTCCTAAAGTAATTATCAGAGATACCTTTGGATGCTTTGTTCCGGTATCGGGAGTTGATACAATTAAATTAAGAAGTAGTACTGTAAAATTTGGAGTAGACAAACCACTACTATGTGATAGTGGCATCGTTAAATTTATAGATTCTACTATCTCTGGAGGAATCATAAATAGTTATAAATGGAAATTTGGAGATGCAGGAACTGCAACAATAAAAGATCCCACCCACCTTTATGCCTCAACCGGATTTTACAATGTTAGCCTAACCGTAACTACGGTTTATGGATGTAAGGACAGTATGGTCATTCCCAATTTTATAAAAGTAGTAAAGAAACCAAATATTGGTATTGCAGGTAATAACTCTTTTTGCGGACCTAATAATGTATCCTTACAAGGCTTATTGCTATCAATAGACACTTCGGTAATTATCTGGAAATGGGAATATTTTAATGGCGCTACATCGCAATTGCAAAACCCACCCGCTTTTAATTATACAACTACAGGCAACTACCCGGTGGTACTAACGGTAATGAATAGCAGCGGATGTACAGATACGGTTTCAACAACTACGTTTATTCATCCAATCCCAAAAACATTTGCAGGCAATGATACAACCCGGTGCTTAAATACACCCTTACAATTAACAGCAAGTGGTGCCGATTTTTACTCCTGGTTTCCTGCCATCAATTTAAGTTGTACCAACTGCATAAATCCAATTACAGATATACAGAATAGTGGTTTATATTATGTTAAAGGACGAAGTATATACGGCTGCGAAAAAACAGATTCGGTTTATGTAACTGTAAAAAAACCATTTACTATAAATGGGCTTCAACCGCTGGATTCAATTTGTTCTTCAAAGTCAATTCAATTATCTATTTCAGGTGCCGAATTTTATATCTGGACACCAGCTGATGGCTTAAGTAATAATAAAATAAATAACCCAATTGCAACACCCATTAATAACACTACTTATAAAGTAGTTGGTTTTGATGCTGCCAAATGTTATTACGATAGCCTAACCATTAAAATTATTGTAAATAAAACCCCTATTGTAAATGCAGGCAACGAAAAAACAATTTTGATGGGTGCTTCAGAAACACTGTTGCCTGTCTTTTCAAACGATGTAATTTCCTGGAAATGGACACCAGCCGAATTTTTAAGTTGTAATGTTTGCCCATATCCAATCATCACACCTCTAAAAAACAATAATTACAAGTTAGAAGTTACCAATAACAAAGGTTGCAGCGCCAGCGATAATATCTTTATCAGAGTGTTTTGTAATAATTCCGTACTGGTTTTACCCACTGCATTTTCTCCCGACAATAATAATCTCAATGATATTTTTTATCCAATTAGTTTTGGATCGGGTGGTTTAAAAATAATTTCGTTTAATATATTTAACCGTTTTGGACAACTCATTTATCAAAAAGGAAATTTTTATCCAAATGATAAATCATCTGGTTGGGATGGAACTAATAAAGGCATAAAATTAAATCCGGATGTATTTGTTTATACGTTGGAAGTAATATGCGATAACGGTAGCGCTTTAAACTATCGTGGAAATATTACACTCGTTAAATAAAATATTTTCTAATTTCATTATACATCAATAGAGCCGGTAAAATACCGGCTTTATTGTATTAAATACATTTACAACATAACCCTCATTTCAAAAATGAAATGTACCTTTCAACAAAATTTTTTAAAATTTAAAACCAGTTTTACGGAATATTGTTGCCCGATTAGCTAATTATTTTTTTACTGTACTTAAATGAAAGTGGATTTTATAAATATCAAAGCTGTATCAAATAAACTTTTTATTCTTTTTTTTATTTTAATCGGCAATAATGTTTCGGCACAACTTATTGCAGACTTTACTGCTACACCAATAACTGGCTGTGCTCCATTAACGGTAAGTTTTTCAGATAAGTCAACTGGCAACCCTACAACATGGAAATGGGTTCTTGGCAATGGATCAAATACAACCCTACAAAACCCAACTACCACTTATTTAATTGCTGGAACTTATTCAATTACGCTAACGGTAACCAATGCTAATGGCAGTAATATTATTACTAAAACCCAATACATTACTGTTTTCGAAAAACCAATTGTAAATTTTAAAGTTAGAGATACGAGTGGCTGTAGCCCATTAAACACATTGTTTACCGATTTAAGTTCAACTTCAATAGGAAACATTACCAGTTGGAAATGGGATTTTAATGATGGAGGAATTTCTATTTTACAAAATCCAACAAACAATTTTACCACTGCAGGCAATTATAATATCACCTTAAAAGTTACAAATAATGGTGGCTGTAGCAATTCGTTAACAAAGGTTGCTTACATAAAAATTTATGACCCCATTCGACCAAATTTTAGTTTCTCCGATCCAGTAAAATGCAAGTCTCCAGAAACAATTAGTTTTTCAAACACTACTGTTGGTCCGGGCACATTAAGTTATTTATGGAATTTTGGTGATGGAGGAAATGCTACAACCACTAACCCTACACATGCCTATTTAAATGGTGGTACCTATACTTTAAAACTAATAGTTAAAAACAATTTGGGTTGTAAAGATTCATTGGTACTAAGAGATACTTTAAAATTAAAAAATGTATTATCGCAAATTGCAGGGCCCGATACTGTTTGTTTAAATATTGCAGCAATATTTTCCAATACCACTACCCCTATACCATTTAATAACCAATGGAATTTTGGTGATGGTAGTGTTGCAAATGCATTTACTGTTTCAAAATCTTGGAGTACCCCTGGAAACTATAATTTAAAACTTTTGAATCGATATAATTCTTGTAACGATTCAGTAATAAAGAAGGTTACAGTTTTAGCTTTGCCAATTATCAATTTCAGTTCAGACGACTCCAACTCTTGCAAAGCACCACTAACCGTAAATTTTAATAACCTTTCAGTTAATACCTCATCCTGGTTTTGGGAATTTGGGGATGGCGGTACATCTACTTTACCAAATCCAACACATATTTATAACAGCAATGGCGAATTTGATGTTAGTTTAACAGTTTCAAATTCTTCGGGCTGTAATAATAAACTTACGCAGTACCGTTTTATAAAAATTACAAAACCAACTGTAAATATCGACAATGCTGAAGCTGGTGGCTGCATCCCTTATATTTTTAAACCTTCGCCAATTTATGCAACTGTTGATGGAGTAGCTTCTTATTATTGGGATTTTGGGAATGGCATAACCTCTACCGACCGCAACCCAACTATGATTTATACCAATTTAGGTAATTATAATATAAAATTAATCATAACCACCAATGATGGTTGCATTGATTCTGCAATTTTAATAAATGGTGTAAAAACCGGTACCAGTCCAATTGTAAATTTTAATGCCAGTCCAGTATTGCAATGTGCAGGTGCAACTATTAATTTTTCTGATTTATCAAACCCTTCAGATAGATGGCTTTGGAATTTCGGCAATGGTCAAACTTCAACCCTAAAAAACCCTCAATTTGCTTATGCCGATACCGGCAAATATTCTGTTAAGCTTACCGCATGGAATAATGGTTGTTCCGATACGCTTAGAAAAAATAATTTTATTACAATTTTAGTTTCAGTATCCAAATTCAACCCTGTTTTCAATTGCATCAATAAAAAGCAAGTATCCCTTAACGATAGTTCCGTAATGCCACTAACCTGGTATTGGGATTTTGGCGATGGTAGTACTTCCGTTATACAAAACCCCACTCATATCTTTGCTCAATACCAAACCTATCAGGTTTCGTTAACCACTACCAACGGTAATTGTACAAACACTAAAACTATTCCGATTACACTTATTAATGAAATTCCGGATTTTACAATCTCAAAAAATGCTCTTTGTAAAACAGATTCAATTTTATTAAAAACAACAGGGATAAATAATGCAAACATTAAAAAATATAGTTGGATTTTTGGCGATGGTTTAAGTGATTCCAGTTCAGTTAGCCAACTTTATCATGTATATAATACGGCAGGAGTTTTCAATATTAAATTAATTATTGAAGATAATAATGGCTGCATGGATTCAATTGTAAAGAATAATATTATCCAGGTTAATGGCCCTAAAGCCGGCTATTATATTAATGCGTTGGGTGGTTGTAAAAATCAAACTGTAAATTTTATTGATAGTTCCAAAACTATTAATAACAATAACAATATTGTAACCAGGTTCTGGGATTTTGGCGATGGGCAAACCCAAACATTTACTGGACCCTTCCCAGCATTAATTCCTCATATTTATAATGCTAATGGTAGTTACTATCCATTTTTAAAAATTATTGATAGTTCGGGTTGTTCAGATAGTATCATGAAATTACTTCCGTTAACAATTAGCAAACCGATTGCAAAATTTTTTGCATCCTATGCAATTGTTTGTACCACCGATTCGGTAATATTCCGAAATACATCTACAGGTAACAGTTTAAATTATCTTTGGAATTTTGGTGATGGTACATTTTCTACAGCAATTTTTCCTAAAAAATTGTATCCTACAGCAGGTACTTACACCGTTAAATTATTAGTTACAGATAATAACGGCTGTAAAGACTCATTTCAAATTTTTAATTATATTAAAGTTGCTGATACAAGGGCTTCATTTATGGTGAATGATTCTTTTGGGTATTGTATCCCCTTCCAGGTAGACTTTACAAATACCAGCACCAATGCAACATCCCAATCGTGGGACTTTGGAGATGGTGCTACTTCGTCGGCTATAAATCCAACGTATTATTATACTTCACCGGGAATTTATTTTGTAACACTTACAACTAAAAGATCTATTAATTGTAGCAGTACCTTTATTAAAAAAATTGAAGTAAGGGCACCTAGTGCAGCTATCAGTTATTCCCCCTTAAACGGATGCTCGCCATTGGATCTAATTTTTAAAATAACAACGCAAGATGAACTAATTTATATTTGGGATTTTAAAGATGGCAACATTTTAAGAACTACCGACTCCATTATTATTCACCGGTATAATGAACTTGGAAAATTTATTCCAACCTTATTAATAAAAGATACTTCGGGATGTGTGATACCAATTAGTGGAATTGATACCATAAAATTATTTAAGAGTAACGTAAATTTTTATGCAACCGATAGTTTGTTTTGCGATAATGGAATTGTACAATTTACCAATTCAACAATTACCAGTGGAATTATCAGGAGTTACCAATGGGATTTTGGTGATGGAACCGTTTCTGTAATGCAGCATCCTGTTCATCAATTTGTAGCCCTCGGGCAATATACCATAAAACTAAAAGCTGTTACAATTTATGGTTGTGAGGATAGTTTAGTAAAAATTAATTACATAAAAGTTGTAAAAAAACCTCAGATACAAATATCAGGAACTACAACATTTTGTGGATCTACAGGTGTTGTATTGCAAGGGCTTTTGTTATCGATTGATACTTCGGCAATTTTTTGGAAATGGAAATTTCATAACGGGTCTGTAGCACAAACTCAAAATTCACCAACATTCCAATATAATAATCCGGGCATTTATCCTGTTCAATTATCCGTTATTAATAGCAGCGGCTGTACCGATACAAGCGATGCTCAAATTATTATAAACCCGATGCCAACAACCTTTTCTGGAAACGACACGGTTATTTGTTTAAATAATATTTTACAACTGCAAGCTTCCGGTGCCGATTTCTATAATTGGTTTCCAGCCACAAATTTAAGTTGCAGCAATTGCAGTAACCCTATTGCCAATTTATCAAACAGTACTACTTATTTTGTAAAAGGCAGTTCAAATCAAGGTTGTGAAAAAACAGATTCAATAAACATAATTGTAAAAAAACCATTTTCTTTATCCGGATTACAAAACACTGCTGCAGTATGTTCTTCAACTAAGTTACAATTAAATGTTACTGGTGCCGAACGCTATCAATGGCATCCTCCAACTGGATTAAATAATGCTTCAATAAACAATCCACTTGTAACAACAACTAACAATATCATTTATAAAATTATTGGTTATGATGATGCCAACTGCTTTAAAGACAGTGCCACAATAAATATTAATGTAAATGCAACCCCTTCAGTAAACGCAGGGGTTGATAAAACTTTATTGCTGGGCCAATCGTTAACGTTAGCTCCCAATTTTTCAACCGATGTAACTACCTGGTTATGGACTCCAGCATCCAATTTAAGTTGTAGCAATTGCCCCAATCCCGTTGTTACACCGGTTAATAATACTACTTATAAATTAACGGTAACAAATGTAAATGGATGCACAGCTAGCGATGAGGTTTTTATTCAGATTGCTTGCAACAAAAACAATTTATTTCTACCCAATGCCTTTACGCCAAATAATACCAGTCGTAACAATGCGTTTTATCCAATAACAATTGGCAGTTTAAAAATAATTTCTTTTAGAGTTTTTGACCGACTGGGGCAAATGGTTTTTCAAAATATAAATTTCTTTTCAAACGATAAAACAGCCGGATGGGACGGGCTTTTTAAAGGAAAACCTGCTAATACCGGAGCCTATATTTATACCATTGAAATGAGCTGCACCAATAACCAGATCATAAAATTAAACGGAAATATTTTGTTGCTTCGATAATAAAATTCTCCAACAGCCGTTTAATATCAAGACGAAAGTCTGTATCCATACCAAAAAACAAATAAACCTATTCTATGAAAACGACCCTACACAATTTATTGTGTTGTGCACTAATGATGTGTGCCATGCAATCAGCCAATTCACAAGATTTACATTTTTCACAATTTAACGAAGCACCTTTATTACGCAACCCGGCATTAGCAGGTATTTTCACCGGCGATTTCAGGTTACAAGCTGTGTATCGTACCCAATGGCAAAGCGTAACGGTGCCTTATCAAACCACATCTTTTAATGGCGAATACCGTTTGCCAATTGGAAAAGGATCTGACTTTGTAACAGTAGGCGGACAAATACTTTATGATAAAGCAGGATCAATTGCAATGACAGCTACCAATATATTACCAGCAGTTAATTACCATAAATCTTTAAGCGATGATAAAAATATGTACATCTCAATGGGCTTTATGGGTGGTTTGGTGCAACGCCGTTTTGATAGAAGTAAAGTAACTACCAATAACCAGTTTGATGGCAATAGTTATAACAGTTCTATTTCTGATGGCGAAAATATTACAACACCTTCCTACTCTTATTTTGATGGAACGGTGGGCTTAAGTTTTAATTCACAAATTGGCGAAAATCAGGATGACAATTTTTTTGCAGGGATCGCTTATCATCATTTCAACAGGCCATCAAGTATCAGTTTTTATGGCAACACAAAATTAGAAATGATTCCTAAATGGGTATACTCTGCTGGTGCAAGAATGAATACATCTGAAAATGCCTATGTAACTTTTCAAGCCGATTATACGGCACAGGGCCCACATACAGAATTTATAGGTGGAGCAATATATACTTATAAATTAGACGATACGGTTGATCCAATTTATTTATTACATGCTGTTGAATTCATCCGATTAAAAGATGCAATTATAACAGTTGCAAATATAGAAATGAGACCCCTGGCCATCTCCGTT
>JANPAP010000348.1:0-1931 GCA_031429975.1 Chitinophagaceae bacterium | reverse complement strand
GGCCGATCTCAAACAACAGAATTTGGCCATTTAAAAGCATTGATACAGGATTATGTAAACAGTAATGGGCAACAATCCAATATCCTGAGTCCTTATTTAAACAGAATTGGCAGAAAGCCCAGCCTTGCCATCGATGACCAGTTTTGCAATGCATTAAAAACTGCTGGAAAATCAGATCCCATCATGAAAACCTGCCAGGACAGGCTATTTGAAGCAAAATATTATCAACCGGCATTTAATTGGTTTACCAAAAATGGCTTTACGCTACCATTAAGTATGCTGGTTATTTACGACAGTACTATTCACTCTGGTGGCATTTTAGATTTTTTAAGAAAACGGTTTAATACCGTTGTTCCTGCAAGTGGTGGTAATGAAAAAGAATGGATCAATAATTATGTAACTGTGCGGCACAACTGGCTTGCCAATCACAGCGACGCCATTTTACGAAACACCGTTTACCGTACCGAATGTTTTAAAAAACAATTGCTCCATGCCAATTGGGATCTTGTGCAATCCATCAATGCACATGGAGTCATCATTAATTAATGCATCATGTTGCAACTAATTGTTACTGCTAAAAAGCTCAACAAACGAAAACCTATACCGGTAAATTTTTCGGACAGCTCAACCATTGCCGGTACGGTTACAGAAGGTTATAGTTTTGAAGGAACAGAAGCTGCAATAAATGAAATTCCCAATTCAGCAACAGGCAAATGGTATAAAGACCGGGATGGCTATTTTTATTGGGGTGCCGGTTTAAAAATTGCAGCTGTATCTGCCATTTCTTTTGATGAAAATAAAATAGGTGCTGCCATAAATATTGGCTGGGGATTACAAAAGTTATCCATAAAAAAACTTTGGGTTGCTGCCCAAAATAAAGGCAATACTATAAAAATTGCGATACTCGATACGGGCATTTCCTCCACACATCCTGAATTTGAAAAAGCAAAAATTACAAGGTATAATGTATTAACTGCTGGTACCGATACAGAAGATTTTGATGGGCATGGATCGCATGTTGCAGGCATCCTTATTGCAAATGGAATAATGGCAACAGGCGTAGCGCCGGAAGCCGATTTAGTCATTATAAAAATTGCAGAAAAAACTACCAGCTGGGAAATTGCAAATGTTGTAAAAGGCATTCAACATGCCATTGATGTAAGAGCCAATATCATTTCCATCAGCGGAGAGTTTCCAATTCGAAATCCGGATATTGAAATTTTAAAACAAAAAATTCAGGAAGCCAATGCAGCTGGAATAATCATAATTGCATCTGCAGGAAATAATTTTAGAGAGGTTCCGGTTGAGTCTTTTCCTGCAGCATTTGAAGAGTGCCTATCGATTGGATCAATCACAAAAGATGGCGTAAGAGCAGATAGTTCGAGCCTGAGCACCCAATTAGATTTGGTAGCCCCCGGCGAAGAAATACTATCGGCATGGACGGGCACCGACTACCGTATTGAAAGCGGTACCAGCATGGCAACGCCAATGGTAGCAGGCATTGCAGCGATTTTACTTTCGTATTCCAAAACATTTTTGCATAAATCAATAACCCCTTCCGAAATGGAAACCATCCTCAAAAAAACAGCCGACGATGCAGGAACTGCAGGCTTTGATGTTGCTTATGGGTTTGGAATAATTAATCCCTTAAAAGCTTTGGAACTTTTAAAAACTTAACTCAATCAACATGAAAAATATTTTATTTTGCTGTCTCCTTATTTTAGCAAAACCTGCCATTTCTCAAAACCCCTATTACGATGCAATTACCTTATCAAAATTTATTGTAAATGGAAGTTTTAGTGTAGATACTGCAGACCAAAAAATATATTGCGTCATTTTAAATAATTACCTGCAAGTTCCTTTTAAAATATTTAATGCCTCAACAATTGCAGGTGAGTATACCGATAAATCTAGCGTTAATTATAATCCAT
>JANPAP010000347.1:0-2227 GCA_031429975.1 Chitinophagaceae bacterium | reverse complement strand
TTTCGGATTTGCCAATTACGTCCTTCGACAATTCGCCGCAGAATCACGATCGATCGCCGATAAAAATTCTGAACTTGACCGCGCTATCAAGGGTGTTCAAGGCATGATGCGATTTGGCAATTACGATTCGCCTATCTTGCGCGAAGCGCTCGGTGATTTACTGCTAAGTCGCGGATATCCCGGTGCCGCGAAACAGCTTGCCCGTATACGCCGGGTCGGGATTGTAAGAATCAAGTCCGAAGCGCGCGAAATCCGTCGTGCCTTCCGTAGCGATAGTGGGCGTGTTGCCAAATTGGGTGCCCTGCAAAAAATTGGTGCTATCGTGCAGGCTGATCTTACCAATGATGCAATACAGATTAAACCTGCAGGTTTAAGCTTTCAGCAATGGTCGCAACCTGTTTTACCTTTTGTAAATGATACCAACAAATCAATACTTTCTTTTTTAGGATTATTTGATGAATTACCAGTACCTGTTACTGCAAAAACTTCGGCTGATGTATTGCAATATTTGCTCGAAAGTAAATTAGCCATGCAGCCACAGGACAAGGATATGATTGTTATGTTGCATGAAATTGAATTTGTAACTGCTGCCGGAAAAAAGAAAAAAATAGAAAGCAGTTTGGTTGTAATAGGCGAAGACGGTTTGCGTACTGCCATGGCCAAAACGGTTGGCCTGCCCCTGGGGATTGCAGCTAAACTAATTTTAAACGATCAGATAAAACTGAGTGGTGTACATATTCCTATTCTAAAAGAAATTTATAATCCGGTTTTGGATGAGCTACAAAAAAATGGAATAATTTTTAGCGAAAAAGAAATTGATTTGGATTAATATTAGAGATTTTTTTCTTTCCAGATTGTGTTTTACAGGGGTTACTTAAATCTATTTAGAAAGTTGGTAAAGACAATTTTTTAGCGTCTGGAAAATCTTGTAATGATAATATGATTGCAAATATTTGTAGTGTCAACTTTCCAGTCAACCTTTACATTAATAGGAAATATATCCGTAGCAGTAATTCCTAGATCGGCTCCATTTTCTATTATTTTAAAATCTCCTTCATAAGGTTTTATTTCTCCATTAAAAGTTATCATTAGTCCCCCACAACATACGCAAGCTCTTGCATCAAAACCAGTGATGATTGCATCACTCATAAATGAGTTTTCATTTTTACAGGAATTATTTATTAATACCAACAGGGCTGATCCAATAATGAGACATTGAAATGATTTTTTCATAACAATTGTTTAAATAATGACAGCAGAATAATTAGAAACGTTGCGTATTAAATATTGTAATGCTGCTATAACTGCGATTGCAAAAGGCTTTGTAAATCCCCCACTCCCTCGGTAGCGGGCTTTTCAATTTTAATAATATTGCTGCTTTTATTTATCTCCGGAATTTTTTTATCGATAATAATTACCGGCAGGTTGGGTGCTGTATAATACAATAAAGATGCAGCCGGATACACTTGTAAAGAAGTACCTACTACAACAAAAAAATCACAATCCTGTACCAACTCCATTGCTTTTTCAATCATGGGTACAGGCTCTTCGAACCAAACAATACATGGGCGTAATTGTGCGCCATCGGTTGCAAGATCTCCCCATTCAATATCAACCCTTGTTGGATAAATTAATGTTTCATCTAGTTCACTCCGCACTTTAAAAATCTCTCCATGCAGGTGTACAATTTTTGTTGAGCCTGCCCGTTCGTGCAAGTCATCAATATTTTGTGTAATGATGGTTACCTCAAAATCTTTTTCTAAAGTTGCCAATCCAATATGTGCTGCATTAGGTTGTGCATTTAAAACATCCCTTCTTCTGTCGTTATAAAAATCCAATACCATTTTAGGATTTTTTTTCCAGGCTCCGGGAGTTGCAACATCATATACATTGTAACCATTCCACAACCCATCACCATCCCGAAAAGTTTTTAATCCACTCTCGGCACTGATGCCTGCACCAGTTAATACAACAATATGTTTTTTTTGAGACAATTTATTTTATGAATTTAATTACATTATTACACGAATTGAAAACGCTTGCACTAAAGTTCCACCTTTAGGGGGCGGAGGGGGACACTACTCCCCTGCCATTTGCATAACAATTTTCCATTCTTCATCTTTAACTGTTTGTACCGAAAGCCTGCCAAGCCTTACCAGATCCATATTTACAAGCCGGGGGTCTTTTTTTATCAAATCCAATGGCACTGTTTTTTTTAATTTTTTTA
>JANPAP010000346.1:0-5014 GCA_031429975.1 Chitinophagaceae bacterium | reverse complement strand
CATTTTATTTTTATTCTGGAGCATTACCCACTTTGCAAAAAAGATTGTTCAAAAAGAATCGGATGCACTAACAGGGGTGCAAATATTTACAATAATGGCTGCCGGAGTGGTAGGTGCATTTGCATATTGTTTTAGCGATTCATTCTGGTACAGTGCTGTTGAGAGTGAAGTGTATGCCCTGTCTTCGTTTTTTACTGCCATTGTTTTTTGGTGTGCTTTAAAATGGGAAGATGCTGTTACAGAAGAACAAAAAATTGGGATTAACGGACATTTTACCGGAGCCGACCGTTGGTTGATTTTAATTTTTTATTTGATGGGATTATCGATAGGCGTGCATTTGCTAAACCTGTTAACCATTCCGGCCATGGTAATTATTTACTATTTCAAGCGCTATAAAACTACCAACTGGGGAATATTTTTTGCCTTTATTATTGGTTGTTGTATTACAGGCATTATTCAAAAAGTAGTGATACAATATTCTATTAAAGGCGCTGGCGCCATGGATATTGTTTTTGTAAATGATTTTGGTTTACCCTTCTTTAGTGGCTTTGCATTTTTCTTTTTATTGGTTGCCATTTTTATTTATCTGGGCTTACGTATTGCTAATGCCAATAACTGGAATTTTTTAAAATTGAGTTTGTGGAGTATCAGTTTTATGTTGTTGGGTTATTCTTCTTACGTTACCACGTTAATGCGTTCCAATGCCGATCCGGCAATTGATATGTATAATGTAGATAATCCGGTGAGTTTGGTAGGGTATTTAAGCAGGGAACAATATGGTGATTTTCCTTTATTAAAAGGGCAGGATTTTACAGCAGGTAATGTTGCTGGCGAAGAGTATCAACCCGATTATACCAACGAAGACACGTATATAAAAACTGCTAATGGTTACGAAAAAAAAGGAAGAAAGCAGGAAGTAACGTATCATGAAGAAGACCTGCATGTTTTTCCAAGAATGTGGGATGGTGGTAATGAACAGGGCCATGCCGATTATTATGCAAGTTTTGCCAATATTGTTAAAGATCAAAAAAGCGGTCAGTGGAGCAATAAACCTACACTGGGCGATAATATCAGCTTCTTTACACAGTACCAGATTGGATGGATGTACTTGCGTTATTTTATGTGGAATTTTGCCGGTAAACAAGATGATGTGCAGGGCGTAATTATGAATAATGTTAGAGATGGTAACTGGAAAACCGGCATCGGTTTTTGGGATAAAATGCGTTTGGGCGATCAAAAATATATGCCCGACAGCATGAAGAAAAATAAGGCCAATAATAATTTATATGCCTTGCCTTTAATTTTGGGATTATTGGGCATGTTCTTTCATTTTAAGAAAAATCAACAGGATGCATTTGTTGCAGGATTGTTGTTTTTCTTTACTGGTATTGCCATTGTAATTTATTTAAACATGCCGGGTAATATGCCCCGGGAAAGAGACTATGCTTTTGTAGGATCCTTTTATGCTTTTGCAATTTGGATTGGGCTGGGTGTTTTATTTGTGAAGGAATTACTTGAAAAAATTATCGGTAATAAAATTGCAGCATATGCTGCAGCATTGCTTTGTTTATTGACGGTTCCGGTATTAATGGCCAACCAGGAATGGGATGATCATGATCGCAGTAATAAAACTTTGGCAAGAGACCTTGCAAAAGATTATCTGGAAAGTTGTGATAAAAATGCCATCGTTATTTCTTTTGGTGATAATGATACGTATCCGTTATGGTATGCCCAGGAAGTAGAAGGAATCCGCAGAGATGTAAGAGTTATCAACTCCAGTTTATTGGGAATTGATTGGTACATTAATCAACTTCGATATAAATTAAATGAAAGCGATCCTATTGATCCAATCTGGTCTGCAACACAAATTGAAGGTGCAAAAAGAGACGGGGTTTATTTTTTAGAAAACCCAGCTTTTGATAAATCGCAATACATGGATTTATACACGATGATGACGGAATGGGCCGGTAGTGATGATCAAAATAAAGTAAGGGCTGTGGGTGATGGTATTGTTATCAATACGTATCCAACTAAAAATGTAACAGTGCCGGTTGATGTTGCATTGGTTCGTAAAAACGGAACTGTAAATGCCGATGATAGTGTGGTAAATGAATTGCGTTTTGAAATTCCAAAAACCATTATTCAAAAAAATGATGCGGCTATTTTAAATATCATTGCCGCCAATAAATGGAAACGCCCAATTTATTTTACCAGCGAAAGAATCAACCTCGGATTTGATAAATACATCCGTCAGGATGGATTAACTTATCGACTGGTTCCGGTAGAAAACAGTGAAGTAAACAGGCCATGGGTGGTTGATAAAATGACCAACAAATTTGTATTTGGTAACTGCGATAAACCGGGTGTTTATTATGATGAAGAAAACCGCCGTCACTTAAATACCATCCGCCTGGCATATGCATCAGCGGCAACAAATTTGGCCGATCATGGCAGAAAAGAAGATGCTAAAAAATTATTACAAAAATGTGATAAGAATATGCTGGACGAAAATTTCAGTTACGGAATGGTTTCCCGTTTTCAGCAGCACAATTATATTTCACTTCAATTTTTAGAAGCCTGTTACAAGGCCGGTGATACAGTGTTGGCCCAAAAAGTAGGTAAGGCTGTTAAAAAAGATTTGAGCCAGCAAATGGCTTACTATGCTGCATTGGGTGGAATGTCTTCCAGCGAATTTGAGAAAACCGTAAGTGCAAGTATTCAAATTAGGTACCAGCAGGAGAGGGATAATTTCCTTTCGGGTATCAGTAATAAATTACGTCCATTGTATGATGATGCTGAAAGAGGTTTTCAGTTTCTAAAGGGAATTGAATCTATCGAACAACAATACAATCCTGCAAAGCAAACAACTGTTGAAAATCCGGGCAGCATCAATAAAGAGCCGGCTGGCAAAATCGACAGCTCAAAAAAATAAAGCATTCTAAATAGTTTTAAAAAAATCCTTTCAATTTACTGAAAGGATTTTTTTTATTAACATTCGAACCAAGCTCATCAATGAATTGTTTCTTAAATTGCAACAACCGATTTATTATTTCATGAAAGGATTTAACTTCTCAAAATACGATCCCCTGCAAAATGCTAAAAGCAAATTTGAACAGTTGCTCGATTTGTTTATGCAATTGCTTACCTACACCAATGGCGATGTGGCCGAGGCCATGCAATGGATGAATGAATTGGATAAGGAATATAAATTAACCAATGATGCATATGGAATGGGTGATTTTTTTGAAGACTTGAAAGATAAAGGATACATCGACGAAGACAAACAGAAAGGATCCATCAGCATCACTCCAAAAACGGAACAAAGCATCCGCAAAAAAAGTTTGGAAGAAATTTTCGGAAAACTGAAAAAAACAAAACAGGGCAATCACAGCACATTTAAACCGGGAGGGGGTGATGAAATCAATCCGGAAACAAGGCCCTTTCAATTTGGTGATACATTGGAGCAGATTGATTTTACTGCGTCTATCCGCAATGCACAAATCAACCATGGCGCCGAAATGTTTCGTTTGCAGGAAGATGATTTGGAAATAAGGGAAACCGATTTTAAATCACAAACATCTACTGTGTTGATGATTGATATTTCGCATTCCATGATATTGTATGGCGAGGATAGAATTACGCCGGCAAAAAAAGTTGCGATGGCATTGAGTGAATTGATAAAAACAAAATATCCTAAAGACACGTTGGATATTGTTGTTTTTGGAAACGATGCCTGGACGATTGAAATAAAAGATTTACCCTATTTACAGGTTGGCCCTTATCATACCAATACCGTTGCTGGTATTGAATTGGCCATGGATTTGTTGCGAAAAAGGCGCAATGCCAACAAACAAATTTTTATGATTACCGATGGAAAACCTACTTGCTTAAAAGTAGGCACCCGGTATTATAAAAACAGTTTTGGAGTAGACCGAAAAATTTTAAATCGCTGCATGAGTCTGGCAACACAATGTAAAAAATTAAAAATACCCATCACTACATTTATGATTGCAAGCGATCCGTATCTGCAAAAATTTGTGCAGGAGTTTACCGAAACAAATAATGGGAAAGCTTTCTTTGCATCACTCGATAAACTGGGTGCATTTATTTTCAAGGATTTTGAAAGTGGAAAACGTAAAACTGTTTTTTAAATATTGATTTATTTAAAAACTCAAAAATAATCATCGAACTAAAAATATAAAATGGATAAAACAGCAATCAACAACTTGGGCGATTTAAAAAAGAGTGGCTATGTTTCAAAAAGTATAAAAGATGAAATCAGGGAGAACCTGATATTAAAAATAAAAGCAAAAGAAAATCCGTTTCCCGGAATTTTAGGTTACGAAGATTCGGTAATTCCCGACACCGAAAGAGCCTTATTATCGAGACATAATATTTTATACCTGGGTTTGCGTGGGCAGGCCAAAACCCGTATGGCAAGGCAGATGTTGAGTTTGCTGGATGAGTATATACCGGTAATTGAAGGCAGCGAAATTAACGATGATCCGTTGCAGCCCATTTCGAGATATGCGTTGGATTTGATTGCTGCAAAGGGCGATGCTACGCCTATTGCCTGGATGCATCGCAGCCAGCGTTATGGCGAAAAACTGGCAACTCCTGATGTAAGTGTGGCCGATTTAATTGGCGATATTGATCCGATAAAAGCAGCCAATTTAAAATTAAGTTTTGCCGATGAAAGGGTGTTGCATTATGGCATCATCCCTCATAGTAACCGTTGCATTTTTGTTATAAACGAGTTGCCGGATTTGCAGGCAAGGATACAGGTTTCACTTTTTAATATTTTGGAAGAAGGCGACTTGCAGATACGGGGTTTTAAATTGCGGCTACCCCTTGATGTTATGTTTGTGTTTACTGCCAATCCCGAAGATTATACCAACAGAGGAAGCATTGTTACACCATTAAAAGACAGGATAGAAAGCCAGATACTTACCCACTATCCTAAGTCAATTGAAACAGCATTGGCTATTACCGAACAGGAAGCAAATATTTATGC
>JANPAP010000345.1:0-3572 GCA_031429975.1 Chitinophagaceae bacterium | reverse complement strand
CACTCTCCTTTAATAGGATATGCCTATGATGGCTTTCCTATTTATGGTGCTTATGGTTATAAAAATCTGGATGGTACTGGAGGAATAGTAAGAATGAAATCCAGTTATCAATTAAAAACCAGCCGAGGTACTGGTACTGTTCCTTCTACCAGCACTTATCCTTTGGGCTATTTTAAGGAAGATTATCAGTTTATCAGCCATGCTGGAGAAAATGATTATTTAGATGTTCACAATGGAAGGGTTTGTAAAACACCCGAATATCCCAATGGCATTTATTGCTATTTTTCTACAGTAGATGCCAACTGGAATTCGGCCTATCCTTATGTTGTTGGCCCAACTTTTTATGGTGTTTACGCTAACCGGAAAGTTATCAGCATTACAGAAGCTGTTACTATTTATTTGCCAATTGTATTACCCATAAAATTGTTGAATTTTGATGGAAAAATTAATAACAATAACGCTGTTTTACATTGGGAAACAAGCAATGAAATTAACAGCAGCCATTTTATAATTGAACGCAGCAGCGATGGAATAAATTTTCAAAATGCCGGTACTGTTGCAGCATCTGGCAACAGTGCTCAAAACGTTGCTTATAATTTTACAGATAAAAATATCCCTGCTGGCAGATTATATTATAGATTAAAAAAATTGGATCGTGAAGGAAGCTTTGAATATTCAAATACCATCAGCTTTCGCAATAGCCAAAATGTTTTTGAATTTAATGTACTACCCAACCCTGCAACCGATTTAATTGCGGTTCAATATAAAGGCTTGTTAACAGAAGATACAAACGTAAAAATTTATAACATCAACGGAAAAATAATACAGCAAACCAAAATAAATAAAGGGCAAACGATTGCTTATTTTAATATCGAAACATTATACGCAGGCACTTATGTTGTAAAAATACAAAACAACACGGTTAGCGAAAGTCACAAAGTTATTATACAAAAATAATTTCTCTTGAAGAATTGACCAGCTGGGTTTCATTTTTAAAATAATGAAACTCAGTTTTTTTATTTTAAACATTTCAATTAATTTAAAGTCTGTTGATTAAATTTTTTCAATGAAAATTAAATCCCTCATCACAATTCTTTTTCTATTTTATTTCAGCAATATTTTTTGCCAGGTAACAAATCTTAGAAATGGATTATGGAGTGATCATACTTTATGGAGCAGCAATAAAATACCAGACAGTACCCGGGATGTTGTGCTGGCTTTTGATATAACCGTTGATATTGATGCATCCTGCAAATCGCTGTTCGTAAATGGGCATACAACTACTGTAAACGCTGGGGTAAATTTATGTGTGAGCGAAATTGGAAGTTGCCATGCAAAATCACCCAATATTATTTTTATAATTGCCGATGATATGGGCTGGGATGTTTTTGGGAATTACCCCGGCATTTCTGGTACAAAAGCCAACACACCCACCATCGACTCCTTAGCCCGGAACGGAATTACGTTTACTAATTTTTGGGTTAACCCTGTATGTGCCCCAACAAGAGCTGCATTGCTTACAGGAAAATATGCTTTCAGAACTGGTGTTGGCGGTGTACAAACTCCACAAACAGCTACCTTACAAAATACCGAAACGGTTATTCAGAAATATTTTAAGGACAGTACGGCTGATAAATATGCAACGGCTGTAATTGGTAAATGGCATGTAAATGCCGGCAATAATTTAAATGCTCCCGAAAATTTTGGCGTAGGTTATTACTCTGGAATTTTTGTAGGCGCCGTACAAAATTATTTTAGCTGGACCCAAACCAGTGGCGGCACTCAACAAACCATCACAACTTATGCTACCACTCATTTTGTAAACCAATCGGTAAGCTGGATACAGCAGCAAACCAAACCTTTCTTTTTATGGCTTGCCTTTAATGCACCACATACGCCGTTTCACAGGCCGCCCTTAAATTTAATTACTAATCAAAATTTGGTAGATAATCCATCCATCATAAATGCAAATCCTTACCCTTATTATTTGGCAGCAATAGAAGCGATGGACAGAGAAATTGCCCGCCTGATTGCATCGCTCACTCCAGATCAAAAACAAAATACCGTGTTTGTTTTTATAGGTGATAATGGAACCCCTGCTCAAGTTGCACAAACTCCTTATTTAATAAATGGCACTAAGAGTAAACTTTTTCAAGGAGGCATTAATACACCTCTGATTGTTAGTGGAAAAAACGTTACCAGAAAAAATGTGCTGGAAACGGCGCTGCTGCAAGGGCCGGATATATTTGCAACATTTGCTGATATTGCTGGTGCTGGCAATTCCAATTACAAGGATGGCAGCAGCATCAAACCACTGTTTACAAATGCTGCCGCAGCACAAAGATCTTTTGTATACAGTGAGCAATTTGGAAATACATCCACAACCGATGATGGGTATACAATTAGAAATTCTAATTACAAATTAATTCATTTGCAAAGCGGCACCGAATACTTTTATAAAATAAGTACCGATCCATTTGAAACAACAAATTTGCTCTTAAATACTTTAACTGCAGAAGCACAACAAAATCTGGATCAGTTGCGGCAAATAAAGGCTGGGCTGTAGTTTTATTTAATAGAAATAAGTACAGAATGCTTATTTTTTTTAGACTCTTGTCTTAACGAACTTTGGAAATGGATAAATAAATTGCTGATTGTTTACACGAATCAAGATGGAAATTGAATTTTTCTGCTTTAATAATTTGTGTAATCATACATACATAATTCAGTCTGCTCTTTGCAAAAAATAAAAATGCATCTCGCCGTTTTGTACAAAACCAAGTTTTTTGTATAACCCAATTGCAATATTGTTATCAGACCTTACATGTAAAAAAGGCGTTTTATTTTCTTTCAGAATGGAGTTGATTTGATGCTTTATAAGATTTGCTGCAAAACCTTTTCCTGTAAAATCTGGATGGGTACACACAGCACTAACTTCAGTAAAATCATACACATGAAGCCGCCTGCCTGTCATTGCAACCAGCTTATCATTCTTGAATATTCCATGGTAATTTCCAAACACAATGGTTCTTTTATCAAAAGGCCCTGGCTTAGTGAGCTTGGCAAGATTGATCATTTCATCAACATGATTTTGATTGAGCGGAGTTACTTCCGAAAAAGTATTTTCAAATGCAATTTTTGATTCAAATAAAAACTGATTGCCTGGAATATGATGCCGCAATTTCCAACCATTCGGTGTAGGAATTTCATGTCTGCTTGCAAATAAAATATTGCGGCCACTGGGTAATAGCTGATGTAAATCTGTAAACCCATTTTTATACTGTACATCAAAACCAACAAATGGAGAAACTTCATGATTAAAATATTTTACATGGTCAGTACCTAATGCCCAATGGGCTTCGCCAGAAACCAAGGCATTAAAAACGGGATTATCCAAATAAAAAATCATGAAACAAATGTACAAGGACAGTTCAATTAATTCATATTCTCAGCATTAATAAGTATTGTCAAAAAATGAGTTAACCCTTACAAGGATTTGCTTCAATTAGTAACTAAATAATTTTACCATAAATATATATACCCAATAAAAGCAACAGCACCTAACTCTACTT
>JANPAP010000344.1:0-19005 GCA_031429975.1 Chitinophagaceae bacterium | reverse complement strand
CAAAAAAATAAATCGGTAAGAAAAAAACTGATGGTTTTATAATTTTCGTTTCGACTTAAAAAAATCTTTCATCAATTGAGCACATTCATTTTTTAAAACGCCACCCTGCAAAATTGTTTTTGGATGAAAGGGTGAATTGGTTGTTGCCACTTTTCGATAGCCATTTTTTTCATCTTCGGCACCAAAAACAATACGGCCAATTTTACTCCAAAATAAAGCGCCACTGCACATCAGGCAAGGTTCCAACGTTACATATAAAGTTGCATCGGGTAAATATTTACTTCCTAAAAAATTAAATGCTGCAGTTAGTGCAATGATTTCGGCATGGGCCGTACTGTCGGTTAATTTTTCTACCTGGTTATAACCTCTTGCAATAATCCGGCTGTTCAATACAATGATGGCGCCTACCGGCACTTCATCTTCATCAAATGCACGCTGTGCTTCTTTCAATGCCTGTTGCATGTATTGTTCATCTGTCATAGCAAGTTATTACCTTGCTGCAAATTTAATTGTTATGCAATACAATCAGCCACTTTTAAACATGCGCCGGTACTTCAAGAGTGGTGCTACAAAACCGTATGCATTTAGAAAAGAACAATTAAAAAAATTAAAGCAATCAATCCTTTCTCATGAACAGGATTTGTATGATGCTTTGTATGCCGATTTAAAAAAAAGTAAGGAAGAGGTTTGGGTTACTGAAACAGGTATGTTGATGGCCGAAATTAATGAAGCCATAAAAAATTTAAAGCAATGGATGGAACCACAAAAGGTTCGAACAAATTTATTAAACCTTCCATCGAGCAGCCACATTTTAATTGAACCCTTGGGAATTGTATTAATTATTGGCCCCTGGAATTACCCGTTACAATTATTATTCAATCCGCTTATTGGTGCAATTGCTGCAGGCAATTGCGTGGTTTTAAAACCCAGCGAATTTGCTCCGGCTACAGCCACTGTTATGAAAAAAATAATAGAAGAAACTTTTCCAAAAGATTATATTTTATTTGCTGAAGGAGATGGTGCTTTGGTAATTCCGGAAATGATGGAGCACTTTGAATTTGATCATGTTTTTTATACAGGCAGTACCGCTGTAGGAAAAATAATTTATAAACTTGCCGCCGAAAAACTTGTGCCGGTTACATTGGAGTTGGGTGGTAAAAGCCCCTGTGTTGTTGAGATTGACGCCAATTTAAAAGTGGCTGCAAAAAGAATTGCACTAACAAAATTCAGCAATGCCGGACAAATGTGTGTAGCCCCTGATTATTTATTAGTGCATCAATCTGTAAAAAAGAAATTGATTGAGGAGTTAAAAAAAAGTATCGAAAAATTTTATGGCAGCAATGCAGCAGAAAGTTATAATTATGGAAAGATCATCAATAAAAAACAATTTAACCGCATTGTTGGTTATTTAAAAGATGGCAGACTTTTGTATGGAGGAAAAACAAATATGGATGCCTTGTACATTGAACCCACTTTGCTGGATAATGTTTCAATAATAGCTCCCATAATGACGGAAGAAATTTTTGGACCAGTATTACCCATCATTGGTTTTGATACCATGGAAGATGCATTGGAAATTATTGATCATAATAAAAACCCATTGGCATTTTATTTATTTACTTCCAGCAGGGCAAAAGAAAAAAACTGGTTAAACAATGTAGCGTTTGGAGGAGGTTGTATTAATAACGCCAGTTGGCATTTAACCAACCATCATTTACCTTTTGGTGGCTGGGGTTTCAGCGGCAGTGGCCAGTATCACGGTAAATTTTCGTTCGATACTTTCAGTCATAAAAAAGCAGTAATGAAAACACCAACCTGGTTTGATCCTGCAATAAAATACCCGCCATTTAAAGGCAAATTAAAATTGTTTAAAAAAATAATTAATTAAAATGTTGCTAAACATTAAACGAATAACAATTGTATTAATAACTATTACTGCAGCCTTTTTTATTTATGTAGGGCTGATAAATATTCATTCAAAAAACATGACATACCGGCAAAAGTTTTTAAAAGCAGTGTACCCTGTTTTTATGTGGTTTACCAAAACCAGTCAAAAAGAAAAAGCAGCCATTGAAAACCTCAACGCAAAATCAGTTGTTTCATTTTATACAATGGGTACCGAATTAAATAATGGCAGCATTTTAAATTTTGAATCGTTGAAAGGAAAAAAAGTTTTGCTGGTAAATACGGCCAGCGATTGCGGCTACACCAATCAGTATGATGACCTGCAAAAGTTATCTGAAAAATATAATGGAAAGCTGGTTGTTATTGGCTTTCCTGCAAATGATTTTAAAGAACAGGAAAAGGGCGGCGATGCCGATATTGCCAGCTTTTGTAAATTAAATTTTGGCGTTAGTTTTCCACTGGCAAAAAAGTCTTCTGTTAAAAAAGGCAGTCAACAAAACACAGTTTTTAACTGGCTGAGTGATGCATCAAAAAACGGTTGGAACAACAAACCGCCTTCCTGGAATTTTTCGAAATACTTGCTGAATGAAAAAGGTGAGTTAACCAATTATTTTGATCCATTTATATCGCCATTGGCCGATAATGTAATTCAGGCAATTGAAAAATAGGGTTGTATTTTATTCATTCAAATCAATAATTAATTAAAATTATTTTTATCAAATGGCAACTGCATTAATTACCGGAGCATCCACCGGAATTGGGTTTGAGCTGGCAAAAGTATTTGCAGCCAACAATATAAACCTGGTACTGGTAGCCCGTAGCGAAGACAAGTTAAACCAGCTTGCAGCAACGCTTTCATTAAAAAACATTCAGGTAAAAGTTATTGTTGCCGATTTAAGTAAGATGGATGCGGTAGAAAAAGTATACCATATTTGCAAATCAGAAAACATCGTAATTGATTACCTGGTTAACAATGCTGGCTTTGGCGATTACGGTTTTTTTAATGAACGGGATTGGAATAAACAGGCGGGTATGATTGACCTCAACATAAAATCACTCACCCTGTTTTGCCATTTATTTTTGCAGGATATGATTGCAAGAGGCACTGGTAAAATTATGAATGTGGCGTCAACAGCATCCTTTCAACCCGGGCCAACCATGGCCGTATATTATGCCAGCAAAGCCTATGTTTTACATTTTACAGAAGCCATTGCAAACGAAGTTGAAAATAAAAATATTACAGTTACAGCACTTTGCCCCGGAGCAACTACAAGCGATTTTCAACGGGTAGCCGAAATGGACGAAAGTAAATTGGTTAAAGGAAAAAAATTACCCACATCAAAAGAAGTTGCGGAGTATGGATATAGCGCAATGATGAAAGGAAAACGAGTGGCAGTGCATGGGTTACTGAATTATTGGATGAGCCAGGGATATCGTTTTTTGCCCCGTAACCTGATGGTAAAAGTGGTGCGGTTTATTCAGGATAAGGTGCATTAAAAATTTAACTGGTATTTGTCTTTGTTTTAAATGCAAGCGTAAATTCGACTCAATGAGATTTTATAAAATTCTATTCGTTTTTCTATTTATTATTACAATGATAAGTTGTAAGAAAAATGTTACAAACAAAGTAACAACAATAGTTGGTAGACTTTTAGAAAGCAGCAGCAATCCAATTCCTGTAAGCAGTTACCAATTAACGTTAAACCAAAATCAACTATTAAGCCCTTTTGGTAGCTATAGCGGAATTGAACAAACTGTAGCAACTGATATCGATGGAAAGTTTAGCTTTTCTTATTCGCTTAAAACAGGAAGTGGTGTTGGCTCAGGTAGCACAAACCCAAATACACTTTACATTTCAAGTTTTGACACACTTCAATACAGAAATTTATACCCTGAATTTAATCCTATATCAGTAAGTGTTGACACTAACTTCAACAATTTTTATCTGTATAAAAAAATTGACAAACTGGTAAGAAAAGTAAAGTTTGACAACCCTTTAAATAGTGGTGAAGTATTACAAATAATAACAACCGATGCAGCTGGTGCTCAATATAAAAATTTGAATGGACCAATTGCAGCTGGTACAACTATAATAGTTGATACAATTAGCAACTATAAAATTTCACGATTTAATTTGCAAACAAAAAAATATACTGTTACGTCTGTCTTAAAAAAACCAATGTATCAGAAGGACTTAAATATTTTTTTAGAAATTGGCGATGAAAATTATAGAGAGATATTAATGACCTACTAAAAAATTCAGCAGCCATCAAAAGCCATTTGATTGAATCATTAAACTAGTACAAATAATATGTTTTCGAAAACCGATATTGAAAATTATTTTGTTGCCGAAAAACAGGTGAGTGGCCTTTTTATAATTATCGGAATTGTTGCAATTTGCTTTGCACTGTTTTTCTTTTTTGGGATGAAAACAAATTTTTACAAAGGCGCTGCCATCCCTTTTTTATTGATTGGGCTGTTGTTGGGCATTGTTGGTTTTACGATTTATAAACGAAGCAATGAAGACCGGATACGAAATGTATATGCCTATGAAATGAATCCGCAGGAATTGAAACAAAAAGAAATTCCCCGGATGGAAACAGTTATGAAAAGCTTTGTATTGTACCGTTACACCCATATTATATTGGCAATAATTGGAGTGGGCTTATTTTATTATTTTAAATCAAACCCCGATAAAACTTTTATAAAAGGCCTTGCCATGGCTTTAGCCATCATGGCAATGGTTGCTTTATTTGCCGATTATTTTGCTGAAAAAAGGGGCAAGATTTATTTAGATGGACTGCGAAGTTTTACTGAAAAAATCAACTGACAAAAATTACCCAATGCCCAAATTATAAAGGACATTTTTCGTGGTAATTAATTAATTCAATATCCAATTTCTCAAATTGATAACCGGCATACTTAATTACAATTTCATCCAGTATGGCATCAATTTCTTCAACCGTTTTTAAGGTTACCAACTGCAGGCGATAATCTTTTATTCCGGGCAATCCTTTTAAATAATTGGCATAATGCCGGCGCATTTCAAAAATACCAACCACGGGCCCTTTCCAATCGTACGATTTATGTAAATGCTTTTTACAAACTAATACCCTGTCTTCAATAGTTGGCGCAGGCAAATGTTCGCCTGTTTTCATAAAATGTTTAATCTCCTCAAAAATCCAGGGATATCCAATTGCGGCACGGCCAATCATAATACCATCAATTCCATAACGGTTTTTATACTCCACCGCTTTTTCCGGTGAGTCGATATCGCCATTGCCAAAAATGGGAATTTTTATTCTTGGGTTGTTTTTTACTTTACCAATCAATGTCCAATCGGCTTCACCTTTATACATCTGGCAACGGGTACGGCCATGTATGGCCAATGCCTGTATACCTACGTCCTGCAGGCGTTCTGCAACTTCTTCAATATTTCTATTGGTATCATCCCAACCCAATCTTGTTTTAACGGTTACCGGTAATTTGGTAGATTTTACAACAGCTTTGGTTAAACGCACCATCAAATCAATATCTTTTAACACGCCTGCACCGGCGCCTTTTAAAGCAACTTTTTTTACCGGGCATCCAAAATTTATATCCAGCAAATCGGGGTTGGTAACATCAACTATTTTTGCAGCAAGCGAAAGGCTTTCTTCATCGCCGCCAAAAATTTGAATGCCCACCGGTTTTTCGTAATCAAAAATATCCAGCTTTTTACGGCTCTTGATGGCATCCCGTATCAATCCTTCCGAAGAAATAAATTCGGTGTACATCAAATCAGCGCCCTTGTCTTTGCAAACAGCCCTGAAAGGTGGATCGCTAACATCCTCCATGGGCGCTAGTAATAAGGGAAACTCAGGTAACTGTATGGGGCCGATTGATGGCATAATGATGTTGTTATTTATTTTATTATTTAATTTTAAAAGCGTTCCATTAAAATTGATTCCTGTTTGCTCAACAGCAAAGTTTTAACTGTAAACTTTTTCGGGCGTAAATTTACGGCTTTATAACCAATCACTATGGCGCATTTAGCAACAAACCGTTTTAACTACTGGGCACAGTTGGGAGTTTTAGCGGCATTCTGCGGAGCAGGATTAATTATTGGAGGGATGGCGAGCTTTATTCCTTTAATTGGAAAAATTGATTTTTTTCATACAAAAAACAATGCTCAACAAATAATGGATCAGTTACTGGTTCCTGAAAATGCAGTTGCTTTAAGGATATCGCAATTTATTTCAACAACATTTTTATTTTTTTTACCCCCCGTATTATATGCCCGGCTTTGCCATGTAAAAGCGTTTACCCATTTGGGTTTTAAGCATTCTATCAATTTACAGCAGGTAGGTTTAGTGCTGTTAATTATGCTGGCAAGTTTACCAGCAGTGAGTGCATTGCAACAATTAACCGAAATGCTGCCTTGGTCGAAAGCCACTTTATTACAATTTAAAAATGCCGAAGCTGCTTACAATAAACAAATTGCTGTTATAGCAAGAATGGATTCTATATGGGATTATATCAGCTCCTTAATAGTAATTGCATTATTACCTGCGGTGTTTGAAGAAACATTATTCAGGGGTGCAATCCAAAATCTTTTTTCCCGTTGGTTTAAAATGCCGTTGGTTGCTATTGTAGCAACTGCAATAATTTTTAGTGCAGTGCATGGTTCCTATCTGGGCTTTTTAAGTCGCTTTGCATTGGGTGCTGTGTTGGGTTATATGTTTTACCTCACCGGAAATATCTGGTTAAATATTATTGCTCATTTTTTTAATAATGCACTTGCTTTAACATACTTGTATTTTTCAACAAAGCCCGGCGAAAAAATTGATCCCTCAAAAATTGAAGATCAATACCCTTTATGGATAGGCCTGGTAAGCATTGCAGTAGTAGTTGGTTTATTTATGTTTTTTATAAACCTAAATAAAAACAAAGTTGACCATCCCGGAGAAGAAGTATTGATGACTGGATATAATTTTAATAACAACCCTTTTTTAAACAATACATTTAATCAGGAACATAATAATTAACTGTAGTAATAATGGCATTTAATAAAGAAGTTTTCAAAACCCGTACATTAACGGCATTAGTTTTTGCAGCTGTAATGCTCATCGGACTTTTATGGAACCGTTGGAGTTTAACAGCTTTATTTATTATTATACATTTTGGATGTTGGTACGAATTTATAAAACTGATAAAAAAAATTTACAACGAAAAATATATACCCTATTTATTGTTGGGTTTAATCTACATCAGCATGCCCATTGCAATGTTTATTGATTTGAGGTTTGATAATATTATTTATAAAGGTCAATTTATTTTTATCGATTTAGGATATGTAATTCCTTGTACCATTATTTTTTCAATATGGGCAAATGATACGCTGGCTTATATTGTTGGTTCGCTGATTGGCAAAACCCCTTTCTCAAAAATATCGCCCAAAAAAACCTGGGAGGGTACAGCAGGGGGTGCATTGTTAAGTGTTGCATTGATAGGTTATGTTGGATACTTGATACACGATTTTAAAACAGCAGCAATCATTGCTGCAACCTGTGCAGTATTTGGCACTTTAGGCGATTTATTAGAAAGTAAAATAAAACGGATGGCCAATGTTAAGGACAGTGGCAGTTTTATGCCGGGCCATGGTGGATTTTTAGACCGCTTCGATTCTTTCCTTATTGCAGTACCTTTTGTATGGTTGTATTTAAAATTATTTGTATAGTTTAAAACATTTGATGCTTGTTGCTTCTGGCTTATATTTGCCGTTTAAAATTATATCATGACGATTCACAGGGAAGGTTATAAATCCATTGCTATTGGTACAATTATTTTTATTGCACTTAATTTAATTTACTGTAATTTTTTAAGTAACCAGTATCCATGGACGGGTTGGATTATTTTTTCGATAACCCTGTTTTTATTATTATTCCTGATATCATTTTTTCGTATCCCCAACCGTAAACTTACCATTAACGAAAATGTAATTGTTGCTCCGGCAGATGGCAAAGTAGTGGTTATTGAAGAAGTAATTGACCCCGAATATTTTAAAACAAAAAGATTACAGGTATCAATTTTTATGAGCCCTGCCAATGTACATGTAAACCGCAACCCAATTAGTGGCGAGGTTGTGTACAATCAATACCACAAAGGAAAATACCTGGTTGCCTGGCACCCTAAATCTTCTACCGAAAATGAACGGCATAGTGTGGTTATTAAAAAAGGCAATGTGGAAATTTTAGTTAAACAAATTGCCGGTGCCTTGGCAAAAAGAATTATTAACTATTTAGAGGTTGGGCAAAAAGTGGAGCAAACAGCAGAAATGGGCTTTATTAAATTTGGCAGCAGAGTAGATTTATTATTACCGGTTGGAACAAAAATAAATATTGAATTGAACCAGGTTGTTAAAGGCGGTGTAACCATTATTGCAACATTATAAAACAGACTTTTAACTTTTAAAAAATGCTGGCATGCAATTTTGATGCTACATTTACGTTGATTAATCACAAAAAAAACAAATAAACAAGCGTATGAAAAAAGTATTTTTATTAGCCACTGCAGCATTTTTGTTTACAGGTGTAAGCTTTGCAGATCATGGAAAAAAATGCAAGAAAGATTGTACAAAAACAAGCTGCTCTAAAGACGAAAAAGCAAAATGTACAAAATCCGGAAAGACTTGTTGCAGCAAAACTGCAAAAATCTAATTCGAAAAAATTAATAAAAAAACCTCTTCAGCAGTGAAGAGGTTTTTTTTATGCTGTATACAGCATTTTAAAATTAAATTGCATCCTTATACTATAAGTAAAGTTCACTGGTACAATATTTGAATTAATTTTCAATATCCATTGATTAATAACTCTTGAATCAATTATTCCTACTACTTACAATTTTTGTATATTTAATAATTAGCAAGTGTATAAATGCTTTCAAGGCTTAATTTTTTTTACAAATAAAACTGTAATTACTTACCGGATGAAATATTTTTCTTACCCTGTAATCTTACTGCTACTATTACAATTGTTTTCTCAGCAATCTATGGCACAATTGTTTCCCGGTATAAAGGTTAATGGTCGTACTGTAACTGAAGGCGATACTATAAACGTTTGTAAAGGAAACAGCTTAACCTATGAATCGATTGCAACCGGTGCCAACTCCATATTTTGGCGTTTTAAACTAGGTAGCCCTGCAACCAGTAATAGTTTTGCCATACAAACCGTTACCTATAATACGGTTGGTATTGATAGTACCGTTCAGAAAATATTTGATGCCGGCAACAGCGATTCGATGTGGATCATTGTAAGGGTTTCAGATATAAAACCCATTGTTAATTACAATTTTGTACCCGATAATGTATGTGGCAATATCCCGATTGTATTTAACAACACTTCAACCGGTCAGGGCAATTCATACAGTTGGAATTTTGATGACGGTAGTAGTACCAGAACTGTTAGCCCTACCCACCTGTTTTTATCAGCAATCGGGTCGGGTGGCACACAAGTATTTAATGTAAAGTTAGTTGCTACTAATTTTTGGGGGTGCAAGGATTCCATAATAAAACCGGTAACTATCATTAAAATTCCTGATGCAGCCATTGGCAATGCCGATCCGGGAGTTACCTTTACAACATCCAACGCTACCTTTAAAGTATGTACCAACACGCCATCCTACCTGTTTAAATTTATTAACCAATCTACTACCATTGCAAGCAATTTATCCTATTCTATTTCGTGGGGCGATAATACGGCCGACAGCAATTTTACCAGTTGGCCATTAGGTGATATTATACAGCATAGATATACCATTGGATCAAGGATTTTAACCGTAACCGTAACCGGCCCTAATGGCTGTATTGGAATAAAAAAATATACCGTTTTTTTAGGCACCAATCCGGCAGGTGGGTTCAGTAGTTTGGGTAATACTAATATCTGCTCACCAGATTCCTTACGCTTTGTTATAACCGGATATCAAAACAATGCTCCCGGCACTATTTATACTGTAACTGTAAATGATGGCAGTGCTCCACAGGTTTTCAGCCACCCTCCACCTGATACAGTTACCCATTATTTTGTTTTATCTTCCTGCGGAAGTACCAGTAGCAATGGATTTACTTCATTCAGCAATTCTTTTAGCGCCATACTTACCATTGAAAACCCTTGTGATTTAACTAGCGTAAGTGTAATTCCGATTTATGTTTCGGGTAAACCCAGACCCGGGATACAGGTAAGCCCCAGTAATACTGTTTGCACTAATAGTACTACCACTATCAGAAGTACTTCGAATTATGGAGGTATTGTTACTTCAACAGGTGGTGGTACTTCTACTTGTACCAATACTGGTAAGCAAGTTTGGGCCATTACTCCAACTACTGGATTCAATATCATTTCAGGTAGCTTAGGATCATTAAATAACAATACCGCAAACGGGTTTATTTGGACCTCGGGCAGTTTACAGATGGATGTAGTTTTTACGGTTGTAGGAACTTATACAATAAAGATTTATGTATTTAATGAACGTTGCGGTATTGATAGTACCGAACAAACCATTTGTGTTCGCAATCCGCCACAGGCAGCATTTACTATGAGCAACCGTTCTGCATGCATTTATGGTACAACTGTTATCAGTAATAATTCAATACCTGGATTATGCTTAGGCGATGGCTATAACTGGACGATTACTTATTTGGATCCGATGGGATGTGGCAATTCATCAACTACAAATTATAATTTCATAAATGGCACTAACAATAGCTCACTAAATCCAGAACTGGAATTTCTATCACCGGGTAAATATGCAATAAAACTAACAACGGGTGCTATTGGTACCAATGCCAGTTGCCAGCCAGCTTCTAAAATAGATACGTTTACCGTAAAGGGAAAACCAAAAGTTGGTATCAGTCCGGTAAATAATATTTGTGCCAATAATACCATTTCACCAACTGCAACGATTTCCCCCTGTTATGCTGATAGTGCATTGCAATATTTATGGAATTTTACAAATGGGGCACCCCTTACAGTTAGTACTGCTAACCCGGGTTCAATAAATTATTCCCAATTAGGCATTCATCCAATAAAGCTTACCGTAACCAATGAATGTGGCAGCACTGCTGATTCTACATCAGTTAGTGTAATTGCACCACCATTAGCCAACGCAGGCCTTGACAAAACGATTTGCAGCAGAGCTGGAATAAATATTGGAACTACCGGCACCCCGGGTGTTACTTATAAATGGACACCGGTTACCGGACTAAGCAATAGCAACAGCGATATTACCACTGTGAGTTTAATTTACACTGGCGTAAATGCTGATTCAATTTATGTTTATGTTTTAACCGCATCCGAAGGTATTAATTGTTCAACAACCGACACCGTTTTTGTTACTGTTAAAAAAAGGCCAGTTGTAACCGTTAGTCCTGTCAGTGCCAATATCTGTGCAGGATTAAATACACAATTAGTTGCTGCCGGAGCCGTAACTTATAACTGGTTTCCAGCAACTGGTTTAAATGTTACCAATATTGATACCGTTATTGCAAGCCCAGCCTCCACAACTATTTACAGTGTTTCCGGAACTACAATAAATAGTTGTTCCGATACGGCATCGGTTACCGTTACCATCCAGCCTTATCCGGTTACAGAAGCAGGAAACGATAGCATTGTATGTAATAATACAAACGCTGTTCAACTTATTGGTACACCTTCCGGTGGTTTCTGGTCGGGTAGTAATGTTACTTCTGGCGGATTATTTAATCCACAGGCAGCAGGCAATGGAATGTATGTTTTAAAATATACGGCTGCATTAAATCAATGTAGTAAAACTGATAGCTTAACCGTAACAGTAATTGATCCTCCAATAGCATTTGCAGGAAATGATACCACAGTTTGTCAAAATAATAACACTTTAAATTTTTCTGCGTCACCTTCAGGAGGTAGCTGGTCTGGCTCTGCATTCGTAACTGCAACGGGTGTTTTTTCTCCAACAAATCCGGGATTGTATGAATTGATTTATACATTCGGATCGGGTTCCTGTATTTCAAAAGACACGATAAATGTTACTGTAAAAAATGCAATTACCAATAATAGTATCAGCCCAAACCAATCAGTTTGTATCAACACACAACCTGCACCCATAAACGGTTTGCTGGCAATTGGCGGCGATGGTACACCTGCCTATCAATGGCAACAAAGTACCGACAGTTTAAGTTGGACAAATATTACAGGAGCAACCGGAGTAAACTTTACCCCTCCGGTATTAACCCTTACCACTTTTTACAGAAGGCTTGCATTTACCACACTTTGTGCAGGAACCAATGGCAGTACCAGCATTCCTGTAAAAATTACTATCAGGCAAAATTCAATTGCCCAATTTTCGGCAAGCCAAACAGTAGGTTGTGCTCCTTTAGATTTAAGTACTGTAATTAACGTTACTACTTACCCCGACAGAAACGGGCAGTACAAATGGTTTGCAGATAATGTATTATTTGGCAGTAACAGCAGCGGTATATTTCCGGGATATATTATTCCAACTTCCGATGATACGGTGGTAATAAAATTAGTAACACTTAGTCAATATGGCTGCCAGCCCGATACTACTGCCGTTCAATTTATAACAGTTACAACTTCCTTTGCAAAGTTTACAAAAGATACAGCCGGTGGTTGTGGCCCCATTACAGTTTCGTTCAACAATACATCGAGTCTTATAAATAATAACATACAATTTTTCTGGAATTTTGGCAACGGTATTACCAGTACTTTACAACAACCCGGTTCTGTAATATTTACCAGCAGCCCATTTTTTGCAGATACCACTTATTATGTTTCGCTGAAAGCATATAACGGTTGCGATACAACGCTTTGGAGAGACAGTATAAAAATCAGATCCAATCCAAAAGCAAGATTTGGTGTACTTACCACTTTTGGTTGTTCGCCATTTACGGTAAAAATTAGTAACACCTCTTTGGGAGGCCCCAATACGTATTATTGGGATTTTGGCAATGGCCACAAAGACACCACGTTCGCTACCGGGCCATTAAGCTATACATATAATATTGGCAATACGGTTGATACATTTATCATCCGTTTAATAGCAGTAAATGAATGTGGTAGCGACACTCAAAAACTGGTAATCCGGATTGCACCAAATATCATCAGACCGCAAGTTAATATTAACAGCAGCGAATTATTTGGCTGTGCACCACACTTGGTAGGCTTTATAAACAGTACCAGTGGCGCCAGCAGTTATACCTGGAATTTTGGTGATGGCACGGCCCCGTTGATTACCAATAACAGCCAGAATATTGTGCCGCATACGTACACCGATTCGGGCACTTATACTGTAAGGATCGACATGACGAATGGTTGCAGCGACACTACTGTTTTTAGGCAATTAACTGTGTACCTAAAACCCATAGCAGCCTTTACGCCCAGTGCTTCTGTTTATTGTTTGGGCGATACCATTAAAGTAATCAACAGTTCGGCTAATGCTAACAGTTATCGTTGGTTTTGGGGCGATGGACAAACCAGTGTTGGGCCAAACCCTACGCATGTATATGCCGTTGCCGGTAATTATATTATTTATCTGAGAGCAGAAAAATCAAACAGCTCCGGAGTAGTTTGTTATGATACATTGATAAGGCCCATTACTGTTTTAATTCGTCCGAATGTAACCATACAAACAAATATTGCAGCAGTAAATTGTGCCCCATTTAATTTATCTGCAACCGCTCCGGGAATCATCAATGAAACTGCTACCTGGTATGTTTATGATAGTACCGTTACCCCTTCACTTATCAGTAATACGGGCATTGCAACACAACATACTTTTAATAAACCCGGAACATTCTATGTAAAATTTATTGCCATCAATGCACTGGGTTGTAAAGACAGCAGCATTATCAATTTTACAGTAAGAGGTACGCCGGTTGCGTCTTTTACGCCGGGCAATCTCAGTATTTGTAAAATAGATACAACCATTTCATTTCAAAATAACTCAACCTATAATGACAATGGCCCCTTGATTTATAAATGGGTGGTTGATAATTTAACCTTATCCAACTTTGGTAATTTTACGCACAGATACACAGCAGCGGCCGGTACTATTTTACCAAAAACTTTTACAACAAAATTAATTGCAACTAATACAGTTGGATGTAGCGATACGGCTGTTGCAACTTTACAAATGAGCCCAACAGCAAAAGCACAGTTCAGCATAAGTAATCCCAATACCTGTGTGCCATTTATTGTATCACTCAACAATACTTCGCAATACACTACCAAACAAAACTGGTATGTAAACGGTTTATTAGTTGACACAACCGCCAATCCGGTTATTACTATTACGCAGGCTTTAACGCCTTATACCATTACCTTAATTACAGATAATATTTATGGTTGCAAACCCGATACATTCAGCACAACATTTACATCCAGAAAAAGACCTGTTGCAAAATTTAATGTTAGCGATACGCTGGGATGTACCGGAGTATTAAATATTGCAACTACCAATCAAAGCAGTAATGCAAATTTTTATTCGTGGAATTGGGGCGACAATTCTTCCAATAGTTCCTTTACCAATCCAACTCATTTATACAACATACCCGGCCAGTACCTGATTACATTGGTTGCCAGTGATGGGGTTTGTAGTGATACCACAAGCAGAATGGTAAGAGTATCTGTAAAACCCAAAGCAGATTTTTCTGTAAGCGACACCCTTACCTGCGATACTGCCCGAGTACAGTTTACCAATCTTACACAATTTGGCAACAGTTACAAATGGAGTTTCAGCGATGGCACCAACAGTACAGAAATAAATCCAGCAAAAAGTTTTTCACCCAGCCTTACACCCTACACAATTAAATTGGTTGCCGATAACGGATTAGGATGTTTGGATTCTATCGTTAAACCAAATTTGGTGTTGGCCAAAAAAATTCCGGTGGCAGATTTTTTTATAAGCCCAACTGCAGTGATAACAGTTCCGAATTATACTTTTAGTTTCAACAACCTAACAGTTGCCAGCAGCAATTATTTATATCAATGGAATTTGGGTGATGGTACATTTGCCAGTACCCGTGATATTGTATTGCATAAATATACCGACACTGGGAATTACCCCATTCAATTGGTAGTGTTGGATTCAAAAACAAACTGTACCGATACTGCTTTTAAAATTGCAAGGATCGACGGATACCCAGGATGGCTCTATGTTCCAAATGCTATTTGCCCGGCATGCATCCAATCAAATCTTAGAGAATTTTTGCCCAAGGGCCAAGGATTGGAACAATACCTGTTACAAATATTTACAACCTGGGGCGAATTGATTTTCCAATCCAGCAGCCTGGATGCAGCCGGTACACCCAACCAATCCTGGGATGGCAGATTTAAAGGAATTTTGGTGCAGCAAGATGTTTATGTCTGGAAAATACAAGCCAAATTTAAAAATGGATCGGAGTGGTTAGGTATGATTTATCCGGGAGAAAATAAATTAAAAAAAGCAGGGACAATAACTGTGGTTAAATAATTAAAAAATGAAACTGTTTTTTTTATTTATTGGATTTATTTTGATGCAAATAAACTGCTTTGCACAGGATCCATTTTTTACCCATGCATTTAATGCTCCCTTAACACTAAATCCTGCAACAGCAGGCACTGCCGAAATGGATTTTCGTTTTACAGCAACCTATAAACGCCATTGGATAAACGTACCTACCAATATGGAATTTGCAGCCGTAGGAATGGACCGTTATATAAAAAATCTGCATGGAGGTGTAGGGGTTTTATTAACCAATTCAAAAGAAGGTTATATCAACAAAAGTAGTTTGCATGCAATTTATTCTTACGCACTTTGTTTGCCAAGTGCAAGGCTGCACCTGGGTTTAAAGGGTGGCATTGCCAACAGAAGTGTAAATTATAATAAACTTTATTTCAGCGATCAGATTGATAATACCGGTGTAATTCCCGGCTCTATTTCTGGTGCCGACCGGCCACTGAATAATAATAAATATTTTGCCGATTTTGGTGCAGGTGCTTTGTTATATTTTAGAGAAAGCTGGATGTTTGGTGCAGGCGCCAATCACATTAACCAACCCGACGAATCACTTACCTCCAACAGTTACAGCAAGCTGCCCATACAATGGTTTGGATACATGCGTTACAAATACGATTTAGATGAAACCGGCGAAAAGTATTTTTTACCCAGTATAGTTTATTACAAACAACATCAAAGTAATTCCATCAGTTTTGGTTGCGAATACAAAGATGCCAGAGTGGGCATTGGCGCCTGGTACAGAGGTAATGTAGATTTTAAAAACAGCGATGCATTTGCCATAACGCTGAGCCTGGATTTATTTGACCGCCGTGAAAATGAAAGCGACCGCTTAAGAATTGGAATGGCCTACGATGCTACTACCGGTAAACTTGGATTTAGCCGCAGCGCAGGAAGTGGTGAAGGCGCTTTTGTTTGGGAACGCCTTACACAAAACGGTATAAAAAGCGATGACCGTTGTGATGAAGATTACCGGATGAAGGGAACCCCTTGCCCACAAAGGTTTTAATTTTATGTTACCTGCTGTAGTGCTGTTCGTCCGAAGCACCACTGTTTGTCCGAAGCTATTTACATTAGCTGCACAACTGTTCGTGTTCGCACTTAGCCCGTGGGTGGGAGAAAATAATTTTATTAAAAAAAAGAGGGGTGGCAAAAAATTTTCTTGGGGTGGAGAAAAAAATACTCTCTTAAAAAAATTGCCTTCAGCGTTGGCTTGTGCGTTTTTTTAAGAGTGTATTTTTTTGTGGGTGGCTTTTTCTTTTCATCCGATTTCATGGTTAGAAAAGTTTCGTTTGTGTTTCTTTCATCGGATAAAATACTCCGATAATTACAAAAGGATTTTTTGCTCTACGCATGTGCCACTCTTTGGTAGTTCCTAAAAACAAATAGATGTCTTTCTTTTCCAAAAATTCTTTCTCATATTTTTCTCTCACTTTTTCCAAAGCAATAGTTGGATTGCCTTCTGCACCTCTCAAGCAATTCCAATACAATGCTCCTATTTCCCAATCTTCAATCATCAAGCGGCTTTCCGTTCCTTCATCATCACGAAAACGATAATAGAATTTGTAAGGCAATTTCGGAATTTGAATTTCAGGACTTTTTGTTTGGTCAAATAAATCGCCTTGCTTTCTTATTTCTTTCCATTCGTCTTTCCATTCTTTATTTTCTTCTTCTGCAATTTCAAACCCGATAATTTCTTTCGGTTTGAATGTAGCTAACGAAACATTTTTTGGCTCTCTTGAATCTTCAATCAGCTTTGAAAGATTGGTGAAAACATTTGCAGTGCAAAATATTTTTCGTTCTGCCCAATTGTTTTCTGTTCCAATTTTTCCGAATGTTTCAATGTTTTTAAAATTGTTGTGAAGTGGTGAATGGCTTTCGGGTCTGAAATCATCTTTGCGTTTGTTCAACTCCAATTCAATCCAATTGTATTTGAATGATTCAATCTTTCCGTCTTTACGCAAACCTCTTAGAAACTGCAACGGCACTGGATAAATACGAATCCATTCTCCGTTTTCTAAAACTCCTGCGGTGCAAACTAATTCATCATAGCTTCTTGATGGTAACGGATAAGTGGTAACTGTTATCAGGACTTTTGTTCTTGCCATACCAAACTATGATTAAATGATTCACAGGATTAAATATGAATAACGGAATACGAGAATTCAGGAAGTGTTTCTATGGCTTCCGCTAAGTGTTTGCGGTGGCACTGGCAAATGTCGGCTTCAAAACAAGTGAGAGCAATGCGTTTGTGTTGCTTCAACAAATTCAAAATATCGTTTTGTGATTTGGTTGTTTGGGTCAAATTATTTTTTCGGTAAACGGAAAATAATTTATCGTAATCGTTTTGTGAATTGAGTTCTTGCCGTTGGTCTGATTGAATTCCGACATCAGGGAAATGCAAATACTGAATTCCTAAATAGCCGCAATATTTTATCAACTGACTTTTGCTGAAACCGTATTTCATGCTCATTGCATTGTTGCGAACATCGACCAAAACTTTTACATCATTCTTTAACAGGCGAACCAAATATTCTTCCAACGAAATTCCTTCGTAGCCAATCGTGAACAAAATTGTTTTGTTGCCTTTTGGTTTTGCATCGGTTACTTTTTGCAATTCTGTTTTGCTCAAAATTCTTTCGGCTGCTTCGCTTCTTGTGGCGAAAAAAGGATAGTTGATGTAAGTGTGTTTCATCAATGCGTTTGCACTCATGCCGCCGTAATTGGTTTTCACTTCCAACAAAAATTTCTTGTCGTCAGGTTTCAGACCACTGATTAAATTGATTGGATTGATTAGACTGATTTCTTTTTCTGTTTCATTAAGTATTTCTTTTTTCACCATTGTGCTTAAATCAGCATTAAGTGAAAAAGAATAGCAACCGAAACGATACGGAACAAAATCGTATTCCTTTTTTTGCTGCTTCTGTGTAAACAGGAAAAGCAGTTTCTGCAAACGGATTTTGTCCAACTGTCCGTCAAACAACTGGAGTAAAGCAAGTATTATTTTCCGTCTGTAAAACATTGTCTGAACCGTTGATTACCGCTGATTAATTTGATTAACTATGATTATTTCTTGTTGAACTTTGAATTGATGAGCCGTTTATACTCTAAACTTTTCGCACCAAAGTTAAGTAATAAGCCCACCTCTAAATTGTATGCCTCCAAATAATTTATCGCCTGTGCCATGTGAACATCTTCAATTTTGATAATTGCTTTCAGTTCAACTGAAATAACTTCTTCCACCAGGAAATCAACTCTACGTGTTCCTATTTGTTCGTCTTTATAAAAAATTGGCATTTCAAATTCCCTTGCAAACAATAATCCCTGCAATACCATTTCTTTTGCTAATGCTCTTTGATAAATTACTTCCTGAAAACCATTGCCAAGTATTTTGTGAACTTCCATTGCACAGCCTATGATTTTTCCTGTCAACTCTGAATATTTGTATTGCTCTTTTGTAATCATAGTAAATCATTTAATCAGATTCAATCACAGGTTCAGACACCTCTTTCTTCAACGCATCCCTCAACGCACCCTGCAACAATTTTTCATTTTCAATTTTGCTTTGCTGAA
>JANPAP010000343.1:0-3328 GCA_031429975.1 Chitinophagaceae bacterium | reverse complement strand
TTTTTATGATTTGTGATGATGAAAAATAATTTATTTATTGGCTAATAATTTATCTGCAATTTCATCCAACTGCGTTTTATTTTCATCAATATACCATAAGCCCGCCTGCTTTAAATTCTCCAGGTTTTTGGGGGTTACATTATCCATTTCAGACAAAGCCTCTCTGAGTCCGGGTTCTATCCTGTAATAATTTTGTACCTCAGGCGCCGGCTGCAGCGTTTTATACATTTGCTTTAATTGATAATCTACTGTTTCCGAATTACCCGACATTAAAATATCAATAATCGGATTCAACCATTTTAGTTGGCCGGCATCTTTAAAATCTTTGTAGTAGTACGGTTTTTTTACAGTACCGGTTCCTATCGAAACCATCATCATATCTTTAATTGTAGGGCAATTGGGCTTCTCCACATCGCCTATACTTTCACCAAATTTAGTTTTTCGTACCTCGGCATATGCACATAATGCCGGATTGTTTGCATAAACGCCTCCATCAATTAATGAAAATTTTTGGCCAGCAAGCGATTCAATCAATGCAGGTTCAAAATAGGTAGGTGCTGCAGAAGTTGCCCTTGCTACCTGGTGTACTTTAAAATTATACAAATCTTCGGCTGCATCTTTGCTGGTAAAAAAATGAGCGCTTCTGTCAGTAATTTCATACGAAGTAATAAGGCAAGGTCTAATTAATCTACTCAGTATTTCTTCCCCAAAAAATAATTTCATTTGTTGTTCCAATGCAGCAACAGAATATCTTTCATCAAACAATCCAAAGCCTCTTGCCAATTTAGAAATTAAATTTGTATGAAAAATTTGTGCACCATCTTTTAAATACAATTCCAGCGCCTCTGCTGCCGAAAATTTCGCATTCCCTTTTTCATCCGGCATTAAATAAATACAAGCCAAAATACCGCCGGTGCTGGTGCCTGCAATAAAATCAAAATAATCACCAATTTTCAACTTACTATTATCCAGTATTTGCAATCTTTTTTCAAGGTAATTTAAAATTACACCCGGAATAATTCCCCTGATGCCACCCCCATCTATTGAAAGTATTCGTATTTTTTTCATAGTTAAATTTAATTTATTTTTTTTTCGATTCATAGTAATTCAATTAAATATCTATAAAATAAATTATAAATAATTGTGCATAAAACTGTGCCTAACTGGTGCAAAACCAATCAGCAAAAAAGTTGCAGTTATTAGAGCTACTTTATACTTTTATATCACAATAAAGGAGACGAAATTTTGGAAACAAAAGAAGTTTTCTGAAGGTTACAAATGATCCATAAAAAGATGAAATGTAACTACAAAACCATCGGGTAAGTGATTATAAAAGTGCAAACTGGAATAGGAACAAAACTTGATGGTTTTTTTATGCCCCTATACCAGCCTGATACTTAATTAAGATTTCATCAACCAAAAAACTCAACTATTGCCTACATTAAAAAACATACATTTGGTGATTAATAAACTATGCAAATACTTCCTGTAACTAACGCCGCAACCGCAAAACAATTTTTGCTTACCCCAGTACATTTATATAAAAATGATCCCAATTGGATACGTCCTTTAGACAAGGATATTTCTGATATTTTTGATGAAAAAAAAAACAAGGCTTTTCGTTTTGGAGAAATAGTTAGATGGATAATGATGGATGATGAGGGTCAATTAGTTGGTCGTATTGCCGCATTTGTAAACAAAAAATATAAAAACAAAGGCGATGAATTTGTAGTAGGTGGAATTGGTTTTTTTGAATGTATCAATAATCAGGAGGCTGCAGATTTATTGTTTGATAATGCCAAACACTGGCTGATACAAAAAGGTATGGAAGCCATGGATGGCCCGATTAATTTTGGCGAAAGGGATAAGTGGTGGGGTTTGGTTACCGAAGGATTTAGCCAACCTTTATATTGTATGAATTACAATCCACCTTACTATAAAAATCTTTTTGAAGATTATGGATTCCGGTTATTCTTTAACCAATTTTGTTATGGTATTGATCCGCAAAAACCTTTATCTGAAAAAATTCATGATCGTCATAAACTAGTGGCGGCCATACCTGGCATCAGTTCAAAAAATATCAATAAAAATCAATTAGAAAAATTTGCAGCCGATTTTACAACGGTTTACAATAAAGCATGGGCAGGCCATGGCGGATTAAAACAACTTTCGCTTGAACAGGTATTACTGATGTTTAAAAAAATGAAACCAGTAATAGATGAAAGACTTATATTATTTGCATATTATAACGAAGCCCCCATTGCAATGTTTTTAAACCTGCCAGATTTAAATCAATATTTTAAACATTTTAATGGCAAATTTGGATTGATTGAAAAACTTCAATTTGTTTTTATGCAAAAATTTAAACCGGCCAAAAAGTTTTGTGGGCTTGTGTTTGGTGTAGTACCCGAGTGGCATGGCAAGGGTGTGGATGCTTACATTATTGGCGAAAGCGCCAAAATAATTCAAGTGCCTTCATTACCTTACAACACTTATGAAATGCAGTGGATTGGCGACTTTAATCCCAAGATGCTGAATGTTGTAGAAAATTTTGGAGATACTTATAAAAGTAAAAATCTGGTTACCTACCGTTATATTTTTGACCGCACTTTAGCATTTAACAGGCACCCAATTTTAAGCAATGAGCCTGAAAAAAATTAATCAACTACTGCAATCATCTTATTAATTTGATAAGGATGAACAAAACTAAAAACTTAAATAAATGTAAATTGCAGGCAAATGGAAAAATTCGTCGTTTCAGCAAGAAAATATAGGCCGCAAAATTTTTCGACTGTTGTCGGACAATCGCATATAACTACAACTTTAAAAAACGCCATTAATAACAACCAGCTGGCACATGCTTTTTTGTTTTGTGGCCCCAGAGGTGTGGGCAAAACTACCTGTGCAAGAATTCTGGCAAAAACTATCAATTGCGAAAATAAAACCATAGAAGGCGAAGCATGCAATACCTGTAACAGCTGTGTAACATTCGATGCAGGTACATCTTTAAATATTCATGAGCTGGATGCTGCCAGTAATAATTCTGTAGAAGATATCCGGAGTTTAGTAGAGCAGGTAAGATTTGCACCGCAAGCTGGCAGGTATAAAGTTTATATTGTAGATGAGGTTCACATGCTGAGTTCATCGGCATTTAATGCATTTTTAAAAACACTGGAGGAGCCCCCTGCTTATGCAATATTTATTTTAGCTACTACCGAAAAACATAAAATATTACCAACCATATTAAGTCGTTGCCAGATTTTTGATTTTAAAAGAATCACAATGAAGGACACCGTTGATCATTTAAGCAGTATTTGTAAAAAGGAAA
>JANPAP010000342.1:0-3009 GCA_031429975.1 Chitinophagaceae bacterium | reverse complement strand
GCCCATCGGGCAAAACAAAAACATTACCCGGATGTGGGTCGGCATGAAAACTTCCTTCTTCAAAGATGGATTGCAGCGTTAGCTTTATCAGCGTATTCATCAACTCAGGCATCGCTTCCGGGTGCTTCTTTGCGTAGTAATCCACCCGTTCGCCGGCAGAAAAATCCATTGTGAGAACGGTTCTTCCTGAACATTCTTTCACAACATCCGGAATCCAGAGCTCAGGAATATTGGTGAGTGCTTTTTTAAAGAGTATCATGGAACGGGCTTCCCGGTTGAAATCGGTTTCCCGGTTCAGCGTGATGGCAAATTCCTTCACTACAACAGGCAGGTCGAATACACGAAGCTTTGGAAAGAGCTTCTCTCCCAGCGATACCAGGTAAGTAAGTGCTGCAATATCCGTTGAGATTATTTCTTTAAGGCCTGGCCGTTGCACCTTCACTGCTACTTTGAGTCCGTTGTGCATGGTTGCTTCATGCACCTGGGCGATGGTGGCAGCGGCTATCGGCTTTTCAGTGAATGATAAAAATAATTTGGACAAAGGGGTGCCCAGTTCGGCCTTAACTGTTGAACGTACTATGCTAATGCCCATCGCCGGCAGGTCATCGTGCAGCAGCTCCAACTATTTGATATAATCAGCCGGCAGCAGGTACCGCCGCATGGCAAGCACTTGTCCGAATTTAAGAAAGACCAGTCCGAGTTCCTCTAATGCTTCCCGTACTTCTTTTGGCGGCGGCAATTTCCTCTTACCTATCAAGTTGTGCAGAAACTTATGCCGGGCAAACACACGCATGATTTGCAATAGCCTCGGCGCTGCTTTCCGCAGACTTATTGTTTCCTTGTCCTGGTTCATTGCTTGAGTTCTCTTTGTGAAATATTACTAATTGAGTGGTTTCGTGAGGCTATCTCATAATTAAATAATCGCTCTGAGATTCGTTTAAACGACTTTGTCTCTCCATCAGCGATCCGAAGAAATTCTCAAAAAATTTATTTATGAGACAGCCTCTTTTAACGCTGTAAATGATATGGATTATTTTCTTTTTCGGGACCAGCTAACCCATCCAACAATTGCTATAACAATGACAAGCATAAAAAACCACCAACCCATATGCATTCCCCAGTAATAGAAATCTCCATTGTCGTGATTCATGGTTTTATAATTACAAGAGTTTTAAAATAATTATTTAATGATGTGCTTTATTATCCACTCCTTCCATCTTCATTTTCTTTTTTTCTCCCATCATCTTTTGCATCATGTCCATCATTTCCTTGTTTTCCATCATGGTTTTACACATGCCGGACATCATACTGCTGTCGCCTTTAGCAGTTTCCATCATCCCTGCCATCATGGTTTGCATCATGTCGGGATTTGCTTTCATCATTTTCATCATGGATTCATGGTTTTGCATCATCATCTTCTGATGGCCCTCCATCATAGCCATACCGGTATGGCTGGTCATCATGGCAGTCATCATTTCTTTTGACATACTGCTATCATTTGCAATTTGGCCCATCATTTCTTTTCTTGTTTCCGAATTTGAAAGAAGTTGTTTTGAATCTGTATTGGATTGACAAGATGCAAACAGTGTAATTAAAGCAAATAACAATGTAATTTTCTGTAGTGTTTTCATGATTTATTTTTGATTTAAATGTGAATGAAATTTCACCTTACAAAGGTGAGCAACTGAAAAACTTCAGGTATTACATAACTTTTGTAATAAGTTATATCATTCACACATTTAAATGGCAGGAGAATGCTGTAGTGAGAAGTGGTTTTTTTTATTCTTTCTTTTACAGGAATTACGATTATTTAATATTCAGAACAATTTCCCGGCCCATCCTGTAGTATTTCGGGATGCATTAGGCAGGTGTATTTTTGTTGATGCCGGTGTTCCGTACCATTTAGTTTTTGATGGTAAAAGGAAACTCAATCTTTATTTTTCCCCATGCCACTGCAATCTTTCCATTATTACCATTACTGGTTTCTATAAAATATTGCAACCGTTCTGTATGAACATTTTTTATTGGCTTTATTTTTATTCTTACTACATCCTCTTTTTCATCATAATCCGATGCCAGATGTTATTTCCAGTTTTTATTGATAATGATTGTCCATTCTTTTTTACCGGGGATGGTAAAGAAAGCATACTTACCGGCAGGAATTTCTTTTCCCCCAACGATGAAAGCTTTCTTCATTTCAATTGTTGTTGCATCATGTGCACCCGTAACCCACACATCATTATACGGAACAAGGCCGCCCCAGATTATTCTTTTTCTTACTCCGGGGGAATGATAATTTATTTTTATACTGTCGCCATGGATTACAGCAAAAGCCATTGACTTAATACTTTTCTTGCTGGTATCTTTTACTAAGTTGGGATTGTAACATACTTCTTCATTTTTTTGGTTGTTGTGCTTTTACCGGTAAAGCAGAAGCTGATAATGCAAGAGACAAAACGAAAAGTTGAAAGTAAATTTTCATAATTTATTTTTTATGTGATTATATTTTTTCAGCGCTGATTATCTGAACCTCACCGAACATAGTTTTGAAACGTCTTTGAATATCCACATTTTTAAAACCTGAATCTGCAATTAATTCCGGCAGCAATCCTTTTGCATTTGCATCTGTTGGTTTAAAACCATCCAGTCCTCTTATTAAATTAAAAAGCGTTCTTTGAATCCATGACTTGGAACGGCCAAAGTCGGCAATAAGCAACTGCCCATCTTTATTTAATACCCGGAATATTTCTGCCAGCATATTTTGCTTTGTATCTGTATCAAGGTGATGAAAAACCAGGCAGGATATTACTCTGTCAAAAGCATTACGCTGAAAGGGTAAATGCATTCCATCATAATCCAATAAAAAAATATCCAACTTCGTTTCCTTTACTTTTTGAATTGCCTTATTCAAAATCTGCATATCTATATCAATGCCGGTTACTTTCGACCCTGGAGAAGTTTCTTTTGCCATAATGGTAAGCGTACCGGTTCCACAACCAAAATCCAATA
>JANPAP010000341.1:0-1906 GCA_031429975.1 Chitinophagaceae bacterium | reverse complement strand
CATCGATGTTGCTGCATTTTTTAAAACCAATCCAATATTTTTCTTGTACCAATGTAACCAAACTGGTTATCGTTTTTATACCCCGGAAGCGTTGGCAGGGGATGGCGATTTTTACAGTGCACTGCAACAAAAACTTGCCGGTGGCTATTATCACGACTGGAAATTTGAAAACCAACTTGCATTGGATGCCCTGAAACAAGATGATAAAATTCTTGACATCGGTTGCGGCATCGGTAATTTTTTAACAAGGGCAAAAACAAAAACCGCAACAGCATGCGGACTGGAACTGAATAAAAAAGCAGTTGCTATCTGCAGGGACAAGGGTCTTGAAGTTTTTGACGAAATGATTGCTGAGCATGCAACACAGCGGGAAGGCTATTACGATATGGTTTGTATGTTTCAGGTGCTGGAGCATATTTACGATGTAAAATATTTTTTGGAAAACGCTGTTAAAGCTTTAAAAAAAGGCGGCAAGCTGGTTGTGGGCGTACCCAATAACGAACCTTATTTTCAGGGCTACGATAAATATTGTACGCTAAACCTGCCACCACATCATATGGGTTTGTGGAACAAAAAAGTATTTGAAAAAATTGCTCCGCTATTTAATTTAACCATCAACGAAATTCGACACGATGTAAAGGGCAGCATAAAAACACATGCTTACCTGCATGCTAAATATTTACTCAACATAAAATCAATTGCAGGAAAACACAGTATCGTTGAAAAAATAAAAATGATTTTGATGGGAATTATTACCATTCCAATTGCCATAATAAAAAAAATTAACACCGGTATCAACGGCTCTCATATAGCCATTCTATTTACAAAAAATTAAATTGCTGTTGTTGCAATTCATGAAAAAAACAATTGTACATATCATCGATAACCTTGGCCGTGGCGGAGCAGAAACGATGCTGGTAGCTGTTACCAAACAATTACCGGAGTACAATAATATTATTGTTACCCTTAGTCCCGAAAATGATTTTGGTACCGAACTGGAATGCAATACTATTTTTTGCCTCAATCTAAAATCGGTATTACTGGCACCAGTAGCCGCAATTAAATTAAGGGCTATCATTAAAAAAAATAAAGTGGCCATGGTTCACAGCCATTTATTCTGGAGCACAGTGGTAGCAAGGATGGGCGTTCCAAAAAACATTCCGCTTATTACCACCATTCATGCATTTGTTGCATCATCCATTGAGTACCAACCCTGGAAAATGCGGATGCTGGAAAGGCTTACTTACAAAATAAGAAAGAGTACCATCCTCACTGTTGCCAAAGGAGCGTTGGACGAATATTTTAATTTAATAAAAGTAAAGCCGCATCAAGCACAGGCTTTGTACACATTTGTTGATCCCCTTGTTTTTAATGAAACAAATAACAACGGCAGCAAAATAAAAAACAATCATTTTAAATTGGTAACTGTTGGTAATTTAAAGGAGCAAAAAAATCATCGTTTTTTATTGGATGCTTTTAAATTATTGAAAAACGAAAATATCAGTCTGGATATTTATGGCAAAGGGCCGCTTGATAAAACCTTGCAAAAACAAATTGATGCGGCTCAATTAAACATTCATTTAAAAGGACAGGTGGCCAATATTCAGCAACAATTAAATCAGTACGATCTTTTTGTAATGTCGTCGTTGTACGAAGGTTTTGCTCTAAGTGTATTAGAAGCCATGGCACTTGGTATGCCTTTATTGTTGAGTGATATTGTTTCTTTCCGGGAGCAATGTGCGAATACTGCTTTGTATTTTAACCTGGATAATCCCGGTGATTTTGCTGAAAAATTAATCGCCTTAAAAAACAATCCTGATCATTTAATAAACCTTGGAGCAGCTGCAAAAAAAAGAGTTTTACAAAATTTTACTTTAGAAAAACATATGCTGCAATTAAAAACCAT
>JANPAP010000340.1:0-2832 GCA_031429975.1 Chitinophagaceae bacterium | reverse complement strand
AAGTTATTTAAAATTTCAACTGATTGGCATACTACTGATATTAATTACAATAAATGTGGTTTTTGCAAATGAAGGAAATGTAATAGATCCCTCAAAAAAATTTACGAAATACTTTCTATCAAAAAATGAATATCATTTAGCAATAGATACCAGTACTGTGTATTGGTTGGGGATGGATTCCAATTGGAACAATATTGCAAATTGGAATACCGGTGCAGTGCCAGTTAGTTATAAAAATGTTTTTATTGGCAGCGGTTTCGAAATTTATCCGGTAATTAATTATGATGTAGCAATTAAAAACTTAACAATTGATGATGCTGGTTTCTTAATGGTTTCATTGTATGGAAAATTAAGTATTTCAGGTAGAATCAAAAGTAAATTCGGTATCGATGCAAGAGTTGGTACCATTGAATTAAATGGAAATATATTTCAGGAAATTAGTGCTGATAATTTTTCGGGTAGATACGTTTCGCATTTGATTATCAGTAACAGCTATTTACTAAATCCAGGAACAACAGCTAATGTTAGTATCAATACCAGTGGGGGTAAATTGCAAATTATAAGATCGCTTTCATTTGGGAATGTTAACCAATCCCATTTAGAAACCAATAATAATCTGCTGTTATTAACTTCCGATACAACAACTGCCTATATTGCAGATCTTACAAATAATGATGTTAATTATGGTAACACGATAAATGGAAATGTTATTTATGAAAGGTATATTTCTGCAAAAAGAGCCTGGCGATTATTATCAGCACCTGTAACAGAAGGCAGTAATGTTAAAATAAGTGAATCATGGCAAGAGGGAGCTGCAAGGGTAACAAACCCTGCAATAATTAATGCAGAAAATAATCCCAACCCCGGATATGGAACACATATTACTTATGGCAATCCAGCAATCAATGGATACGACCAGGGAATCAATGGAAATCCTTCTATTAAATTTTTAACCAATACTGGCTGGGATGGAGTACCCGTTGCAACTAATAATGGTGCTGCAGGCAATTCAGGATATGTAACAGACCAGTCTGGCTATTTTTTATTTGTAAGAGGCGACAGAGGCACTCCTTTATCATTAGGAAATGCAGCACCAGTTTCACCAACCATACTCAGAATGAAGGGTGAAATTAATCAAGGATTATTACATGTGCCACTTACTACAAAATTTACGGTAAGCCCTTCTGTTTTTATGGTTGTTGGAAACCCATATCCATCATCTATAAATTATCATAAGGTAATGCAAAATGCAAATAATGTTGCTGCAGGTTTTTCAGATGCTTTTTACTTTTGGGATCCCAATATCACCGGAAATAACGGCGTAGGCGGGTGGGTGGCGATGGCTTATAATAGCAGCACTGGTTTGTACGACCAGACAGTGCGTACTGGTGGTTCCAGCTCAATAAACAATTTGGGCGATATCCAGTCTGGGTCTGCAATTGTAATCGATTATAGTGGAGCTGCAACAAGTATTGAAATAAAAGAATATGATAAGGTAAAAGAAAGTGATATTTCACAGTTTAGGCCGGTAATGCAGGTACGGGCTGTTTTATACGCAAAAAATTCGGATAACAGTTTATCGGTTAATGATGGAGCATTGCAAATTTATGATACTTCATTTAACAATGAGGTGGATAATATGGATATGAAAAAGCTGGATAATTTTACAGAGAATATCAGCATTTTAAATAATGGAAATAAACTATCAATTGAAAAAAGAATTCCAATACGGCAAAGAGATACCATTCAAATCTATCTGTCACAATTAAAATTAAAAGATTATAAATTGGTGATAGCATGGGACAAAATTTTGGCTCCAGAAGGTACAATAGCTTTTATGGAAGATGCATTTACCAAAACTAAAACCCCTTTAAAATTAAAAGATTCCAGCAGATTTTATTTTAATGTAAGTTCTGAAGAAGCATCCTTTAATCCCGAAAGATTCCGGGTGATATTCCAGCCATCCGCAACATTTATTTCTTTAAATGCGGCAGTTTCAGGGGAAAATAATAATCTCGAATTTAAGTTGGAAAATGAATTCAATATCAAGAAATATGAGATTGAAAAGTCGGCTAATGGGTTACATTATTTTGTTGCATTTACGCTTTTAAGTAAAGGCAATAATGGCTTTCCTGTTAATTATAAATGGACGGATGAAAATTGCCTTGCAGGTAGTTGGTATTATCGTGTTAAGAGTATTTATAACAATGCGGATGTAATTTATAGCAATTCAGTAAAAGTGATCAAGTTGAATGATAAACCTGAACTACATGTTTTTCCAAACCCGGTTTCGGGAGATAATTTCAGTTTGCAAATGAACGGGCTTCCAAAAGGCTGGTATAAAATCAAATTATTTAATGCAGCCGGCAAACTTTTATTGGTTAATAATATCAATGTAAGCAATAGAAATTCTATTCATAATATTAAAGCTGATAAAAAATTATTAAACGGAATTTATTTATTGCAATTAACCGGCTTTGATGAAATTTTAAGAGCAGTAAAACTGGTTGTTTTAAATCAATAGGTTGGCATGTGCATGAATAGTTGCTGAGTTTTTAAATTTCTTCTTTTATTTTTTAGTTGCCGAAGCTTAATTTTGGCGCATTATGTCGGCCGAAAAAATTATAGGAGATTGGAAAAAGAAACTTTATAAACCCTTGTATTGGTTACAGGGCGAAGAAGATTATTATATTGATTTGGTAATGAATTATGCTGAGCATCATATTCTCCCCGAAAGTGAAGCCGGATTTAATCTCTCCGTTTTTTATGGTAAAGATGCCAACTGGACTGATGTTGTAAATGCCTGTATGCGGTATCCGATGTTTGCCGAAA
>JANPAP010000339.1:0-3110 GCA_031429975.1 Chitinophagaceae bacterium | reverse complement strand
GGTTAAAGATGCATCCAATGTTGTTAATTCGGTATCCATAACGGTAACGCAACCTGCTGCTGCATTACAAGCTATTGCAACAGCCGGTATTATAAGTATTGCAGGCGGTACTACAACTATAACTGTTACTGCTACAGGTGGCACGTCACCATATATTGGAACAGGTACAATTTCAAATGTATCTGCAGGTACTTATATTTATACTGTTACCGATTCCAAAGGTTGCTCAGCCAATACATCGGTTACTATAAATCCTCCTGCTGCTACATTGGCAGCAGCAGCAAGCGCTGCTGCAATTCCTTGTTTTGGTGGATCTGTTAATGTAAATGTTACTGCAACTGGTGGAACTACACCATATACAGGAACGGGTGTTTATCCGGTAACAACCGGTAAGGGTTCATTAAAACTTTCATTCCCTGCTGTGGTAACGGGTACGTATACTGCTTTTTATTTTACAATTGGATCCATTATTTCCTCAAAAAATTATGTACTTAGATTTAGTACGTTGGGCACTACCGGTTCAGGAAATTTAAAGGCATCAATCAGGCAAACCAATACGCCATGGACTACTATTACTGCAAAACAAAACGCAGTTTATGGAAATAATAAAGTTGATCACGAGTTTGTATTTATTGCTCCTCCAAACGAAACCGCTGCAAGTTTTATGATTGAGTTTAATCAAAATTCTGGAACAACTTATCTTGATAATATCGCATTTTTCGAATTGGGGGCTTCTAATAATCTTGTAGGAAATAATCTTTATTCCAGTGGCAGTTTTGAAACGGGTATCAGCAATTTATTTGTATACAGTGTAAATAATAATCAGACAATTGAATGGGATACTACCGGAAAAATAAGTGCCAATTATTATTTTACTGTTAGAGATGCTAATAACAATTTATCTACTGCTTACGTCAATAGTTCTCAACCCAATTTATTACAAGCATCAGCAACTGCAGGAACGATTGCTGTGTTTGGAGGAACTACCTCAGTAGTAATTGCTGCAACAGGTGGTACTGCTCCTTATACTGGTACCGGAACTATTAATAATGTAACTGCAGGTACTTATAATTATATTATTACCGACGTAAATGGATGTACTACAACTGCATCGGTTATCATTACTCAACCAGCAGCACCTTTAGCAGCCAGCACTTCAATGGTTAATATTAACTGCTTTGGCAGTAGTACATTATTTAATTTAACATCAACTACTGGAGTAGCGCCATTTACCGGAACGGGTAATTATACTATCATTGCTGGTAAAGGTTCATTGCGGTATTCATTTCCTGCTGTAGTGAATGGAACTTATTCTTCTATGTATAGTACAATTGGTCCTGTAAGTTCATTGAAAAATTATGTGCTGAAATTCACTACGCTTGGTACAACAAGTACGGGAACTTTAAGAGTGGCTGTCAGGCAAACCAATTCTCCATGGGCAAATATTACTGCAAAACAATCAGCTACATTTGGCAGCAGCAGAAAGGATCATGAGTTTATTTTTGTTGCTCCAACAACGCAAACTGCTGCAAGTTTTATGATTGAATTGAATCAAAATTCAGGTACTACTTATATTGATAATTTAGCGTTTTTTGAATCGGATATTAATGGGAAATTAATTGGAAATAATTTGTATGCTGCTGGAAATTTTGAATCTGGAATTACCGGAATGTTTTTCTACAGTGATAATGGAAACCAAACAACAACATGGGATACTACCAGTAAAATTGCATCAACTTATTATTATGTAATTACCGATGCTACAGGAGCATCTGTAACTTCGGTTGTTAATACCAGTCAGCCATTAGCTCCTTTACAAACTTCAGTTACTGCAGGAAATATTGTTACAACCGGTGGAACTACTTTTGTTACTGTAACAGCAACGGGTGGTACTGCTCCTTATACCGGAACTGGTACCTTTGGGCCTGTACCGGTTGGTACTTATTCATACACAGTTACTGATAGTAAGGGTTGTAGTAGTACAAAGACCATTACAATTGTGCAAACTGCCACTAGGCCTGCAAATGCGGAGCCGATTACAACCTCAGCTATTTTTAAACCACTAAGCATTTCAGCATATCCTAATCCAACCAATTCAAAATTTGGGTTATTAATTAAGGGAGGAAATAATGGGAAATTGGCAGTTTCGGTTTCAACCATTGATGGCAGAATTGTATATGCAACAATTGGCAAACAAGCGCAACAATATAGTTTTGGAGAAGATTTACCTACCGGAGTTTATATTGCTAAAGTTTTACAGGGTAAAGATTTGCAAACCATTAAACTTGTAAAAATAAAATAGCCTTCATCAAATAATTATACAATTTAAAGCACTAAAAAACCGGTTAATTTTTTAACCGGTTTTTTAATGCTTAGCAAGAAATGGAATTCAAAAATTATCCTTCCACCACTTCGCCCTCAATATCATAATCAAATGCCTTGTTTATTTTTACATTAACAAATGCGCCGATAGCCAGTTTCTTTTTGCTTTGTACAATCACTTCATTATCTACCTCTACACTGTCAAATTCAGTACGGCCCAAATAACGACCGGCTTCTTTTTTATCAATCATTACTTTAAAGGTTTTACCAACCTTTTCCATATTTTTCTCCAGGCTAATTTCTTGTTGCACTTCCATTATTTCCTGTGCTCTTTCTTCTTTTTCTTCGGCCGAAATTTCATCTTTTAAATCGTAGGCACTGGTGCCTTCTTCGTGGCTGTAGGTAAAGGTTCCAACCCGGTCGAAGCGCATTTTTTGTAAAAAAGTTTTTAACTCTTCCACATCATCACGGGTCTCTCCGGGAAATCCGGCAATTAAAGTAGTACGGATACAGATATCGGGAATCCGGTTGCGGATTTCTCCAATCAGATCTTCCATCTCTTCCCGGGTTATTTGTCGCTTCATCAACCGCAACATATTGTTGGCAGCATGTTGTAAAGGCATATCCAGATAATTGCAGATATTATCTCTTTCTTTGATCGCATCAATAATATCCAATGGAAATTTTGAAGGATACGCATAATGTAATCGAATCCACTCCAGCCCCTGCACGTCGGCCAATGCATGTAATAATTTAGGTAGTTCTCTTTTTTTATAAATATCCAATCC
>JANPAP010000338.1:0-6984 GCA_031429975.1 Chitinophagaceae bacterium | reverse complement strand
GTCATCTGCCCTTTTGTTAGAGTGCCTGTTTTATCAAACACAACCGTTGTGATAGATTTAAATAATTCAAGACTTTTTGCATTGCGAAATAGGATGCCTTTTTTTGCAGCTCTGCCAAGCCCAACAGCAATGGCAGCAGGGGTTGCAAGGCCCATGGCACAGGGGCAACTAATTACCAACACTGCAATACTTCTCATCAGCGAATTGGTAACATCAATATTTGCAACGAAGTGATTTATTAAAAATGTTAATACAGCAATACTGATTACTGCCGGTACAAATACGGCACTTATTTTATCGGCTAATTGTTGTATCGGTGGTTTTTCGGATTGCGCTTGTTTTACCAATTGCAAAATATTACTCAATACGGTATCTTTTCCAATGGCTGTTACCTGTGCTTTTACGGTGCCATCGGTAATTAAACTGCCGCCGGTTAATACCGCTTTTTTTTCTTTAAAAACTGGTTCGCTTTCACCGGTTAATAAAGATTCATTTACATGTACTTCGCCCCAAAGAATTTTACAATCCATCGGTACTTGTTCACCGCTTTTTATTAAAATTAAATCTCCCACACGGAGCTGGGTATTTTCTATTGGTAAAATAACTTCTTTGTGATCCTCATCAAAAGCAATCATGTTGGCCATTACTTTTTGTTGACGGGCCAGTTTATTTAATTCCTTTTGAGTGGTAGCAACCGATTTGTTTTCAATCCACTCGCCTAAAAATACCAGTGTAATAATGGTGGCGGTGGTTTCATAAAAAACATAATCCATTCCCATATTTCCTAATGTGCCTATTAGGCTGTAAACGAATGCAGCCGTGGCTCCCATGGCAATTAAAACATTCATATTGGGGATGCCTCTGCGTAAACTTTTAAATGCACTTACACCAAAATAGCTCATCCCAACAAAGTAAACCGGTAAACAAATTGCCAACTGGATCCAGGGGTTCATTAAAAATTGAAAATGCCAGGGTAACATGTGCATGAGCAACACAGCAGTAAAAGGCAAACAAAATAAAAATCGTTGCAGGTGATTGGAAAAAAGATGTTGAATGTTGAATGTTGAATGTTGAATTTCCTGTGATGCGTTTTCGTTTACAACTTTATACCCTAAATTTTCAATGCCCTTTGCAATGGTTTCTTTAGGAATAGTTTCATCTGAATCAAAACTTATATCTCCGCCGATAAAGTTTACTTTAACCTCTTGCATTCCTTCTTTTTTGAGGTATTTACTAATGGTTAAAGCACAGTTGGTACAATCCATTCCATCTACTTTCCATTCTACTTTTTCCATTTTACAAAATTATTGAGGTTATTTGTTGTTCAATTACTAATGCAGGAAAATATCTTTGCAACATGGAGGTAAATTTTACACTGGATACAATTGATGCAGCGGCTATCAGTTTTTTAACACTTATGGCAAACCATAAGATAGTTGCCTTGCATGGCGAAATGGGTGCCGGCAAAACTACATTTGTACATGCAGTTTGCAAAGCTCTAGGCGTTACAGATGCTACCAGTAGCCCAACCTATGCCATTATCAATCAATACCATTTACAAACTGCTGAAATGGTTTACCATATTGACTTGTATCGGTTAAAGAATGCAGAAGAGGCAGTTGAAACCGGTGTAGAAGATTGCCTGTATTCTGGTAATTACTGCTTTGTGGAGTGGCCTGAAAAAGCGTTATCTATTTTCCCTGAAAACACACTCCATGTTTACATTGCCCTTGCGGATAATGGCAGCAGAAAACTCACAATAAAATTGTAAATTGTATCCTGCTTTAATGCAGGTCTTTCAATCCTTAAAAATATATGGCTAAATCAAAACCGTTTGTTTCACCTTCCTTTTCGTACGAAACATTGGAGGAAACCTTGGATATTAAACCCAAGGGTACTGAATTATTCATCGGGATTCCCAGAGAAATTTCATTTAATGAAAACCGGATTGCACTTACTCCCGAAGCGGTAAGTGTGATGGTTGCCAACGGGCACAGGGTTGTGGTAGAAACAAAAGCAGGTATCGGTTCCAGTTATGGAGATAAGGATTACAGCGAAGCCGGAGCAAAAATAGCTTTTGATAAAAATGAAGTGTACAATTGCGATATTCTTGTAAAAAGTGCACCGGTTAGCGATAGCGAATGCGAATTGTTGAAACCCAATCATTACATTATTTCGCCGATACATTTGGCGATAATGAAAAAGTCCATCTTGGAAAAAATGATGGACAAAAAAATCACCGCATTAAGTTTTGAAAATCTGAAAGATGATAGCGGTCATAACCCGATAGTAAGAAGCATGAGTGAAATTGCCGGTAGTGCAGTAATGCTGATTGCCGGGCAATATTTAAGTAATGCCAATAATGGGAAAGGCGTATTGGTAGGAGGTATTAGCGGTATTCCGCCTACAAAAGTAATTATTATAGGTGCCGGTATTGTGGGCGAATATGCAGCCCGTACAGCGCTTGCCATGGGTGCCAGTGTAAAAGTTTTTGATAACAGTATTTATCGCTTAAAGCGTTTGCAAAATAATATTGGTATCAGGATGTGGACCTCGGTAATGGAACCAAAAATATTGGCTAAGCAATTAAAAACTTGTGATGTTGCAGTAGGCGCATTAAGCGCTGCAGGAGGCAGAACCCCCATTGTTGTTACTGAAGAAATGGTGAGTAATATGCGTTCGGGTACTGTGATAGTAGATGTTAGCATTGACGGTGGCGGATGTTTTGAAACCAGCGAAGTAACTACTCATGAAAAACCAGTGTTTAGAAAATATGATGTGATTCATTATTGTGTACCCAATATTCCAAGCGGTTTTGCCCGTACCGCTTCTCAAGCCATCAGTAATGTTTTGATGCCTTTGTTACTTGAAACTGCCGATGATGGCGGGATTGACAATGTAGTGTGGGCCAAAGCAAATATCCGGAGTGGAATTTATTTGTTTAAAGGCAGCCTTACAAATATTCACCTGAGCGAAAGATTTGATTTAAAATTTACAGATTTAAATTTGCTGATTGCAAGCAGGCGTTAATTGTAAACCTAGTTTATTTAAAATTCCCAATAGCAATTATTGTATCACAAAAACTATATTCCTGTTTATCATTGCTGCTGATGATAACTAATTTATTGTTGCTGTAATCCTTTATCAGCAGCTGGTACAGGGCAATACCCTCTGCATCTAAATTGGTAGTGGGTTCATCCAATAATAAAATGGGGCTCTTACAAAAAAATGCCTGTGCTAATTTTAAACGCTGTTTCATACCACTGCTGTAATACCGAATTTCTTTGTTGGCTGCATTGGTAAGATTTACAATTTGCAATGCCTCGGCGATGGAAATTGTAAATGGTTTAAAATTGGTATGAAAATTTAAAAATTCAATTGCCGTCATTTCTTCAATCAATTCTAAATAGGGAGCGGCGATGGAAATGTGTTGAAAAATATTTTCGTAAGTTGTATTTTCTTGATCGTTGCTGTTTGCCGATTGCTTATTGCTTATTGCCGATTGCAGATTGCAGATTGCAGATTGCAGATTGCTGATTGATTTATCGTTTGTATTGAATGGATGTTCTAAATCAACATTAATTGTTCCTTCGCTGTGGGTAATGGCACCGGCTATAACCTGTAGCAGGGTTGATTTTCCGGAGCCATTGGCACCGGTGATGGCATATTTTTTTGGGCTGGTAAATTCAAAATTAATTCCACGAAAAATCCATTCACGGTTAAATCTTTTGCCTGTATTGGTAAGTGTAATTTTCATGACTGCTTTGCAGATGAATTGCCGAAAAATAATTTGAATAGTAAAAGATAATTACTCCTCATCATTACTGCCTTTTGTAAAGCGTTTGATGATTCCTCTACCACTGTCTCTGATAAAAGTTACAATCTCGTCTCTTTCGTCGGTTGCCTTTACTTCTTCTTCAATAAAATTTAGGGCCTGAGTAATGTTCATGGATTTGTTGTAAATAATCCGGTAGATGTCGAGTATCTGGTTGATACGGTCCAGTGAAAAACCCCGGCGTTTTAAGCCAACCGAATTTACGCCGGCATAACTTAATGGCGTACGGCCTGCTTTAATATAGGGCGGCACATCTTTACTAACCAAGGAACCACCGCTAATAAATGCATGTTGACCAATTTCTACAAACTGGTGTATGGCACACATACCCCCTAAAATAGAAAAATCTCCCACCGTAACATGCCCCGCCATTTGGGTATTATTGCTCATGATGCAATTATTGCCTACAATACAATCGTGTGCAATATGGCTGTAAGCCATAATGAGGCAATTGTTTCCAACGGTTGTTTTCCAACGGTCTTTACTACCCCGGTTAATCGTTACAAACTCTCGGATAGTTGTATTGTCGCCCACTTCTACGGTGGTGGTTTCTCCTTCAAACTTTAAATCCTGCGGAATGGCGGCAATTACAGCACCCGGAAAAATGCGACAATTTTTTCCTATCCTGGCACCTTCCATAATAGTAACATTACTGCCAATCCAAGTGCCATCGCCAATTTCAACGTTTTGATGTATTACACTAAAAGGATCAACTTTTACATTGGTGGCCAACTTGGCATTGGGGTGTATGTAAGTATGTGGGTGAATCATTTGGTTGTATACTGCCAACCGGCAGCATCTGTTTTTTAGTTTTTACAAAATCAAATATAATCAAAACTGTTGCTTACGGATTGGGTGCAGTTTTTTTAACAATTTGAGCTGTCAAATCTGCTTCGGTGCAAAGTTTGTTACCTACAAATACATTGCCTCTCATTATGCAAATGCCCCTGCGGATGGGTTCCAGTAATTCCATTTTTAATAGCATGGTATCGCCGGGAACAACTTTTTGTTTGAATTTACAATTGTCTATTTTTAAAAAATAAGTATCGTACTGTCCTTCGGGCATGGAATTAATGCAGAGTAAACCGCCGGTTTGAGCCAGGGCTTCAATTTGTAAAACACCCGGCATTACAGGGTTTCCGGGGAAATGCCCCTGAAAATAAAATTCATTAAATGTTACATTTTTTATACCAACAATATGGTTGTCGGATAATTCAATGATTTTATCAATCATTAAAAATGGGTATCGGTGTGGTAATGTTTTTTCAATTTGTTGTAAATTATATACAGGCGGTTGGTTAGGATCGTAAATGGGAATATCTTTTGTGTGCCTGTTTTTTTTGATATACTGTTTTACTTTTTTTGCAAATTCAATATTACTACTGTGCCCCGGGCGATTGGCAATGATATGCCCTTTAATGGGATACCCAATTAAAGCAAGATCACCAATTACATCTAACAGTTTATGGCGGGCAGGTTCGTTTGCAAAACGTAATTCCAGATTATTTAAATATCCTTCACTTTTTATTTCCATCTTATCACGGCCAAATGCTTTTGCCAATCGGGTCATTTCATCAGAGGTAACTGCTTTGTCTACTACCACTATGGCATTATTAATATCACCACCTTTTATAAGATTGTTATCCAACAACGCTTCCAGTTCATGTAAAAAACAAAAAGTTCGGCAAGGAGCTATTTCTGTTTTAAATTCTTTCATCGATTTTAATCCTGCATGTTGGGTACCGAGTACCGGCGAATTAAAATCTATCAGTGTTGTTATTTTATAATCGATAGAAGGCAAAGCAGTAATCTCCACTCTTTTGTCTTCATCATAATAAGATATATTGGTATCGATACTATACCAGGTTTTTGTGGCATCCTGTTCTAAAATTCCGGCTTCTTCAATAATTTCTACAAAGGGTTCGCTGCTGCCATCCATGATGGGTATTTCGGGTCCGTTTATTTCTATCAGGCAATTGTCAATTCCCATTCCTACTAAGGCTGCAAGGATATGTTCAACAGTACTAATTTTTACATTGTTTTGTTCTAAGGTAGTACCTCTTGATGTTTCGGTAACTAAATCACAATCGGCTTTTATAACTGGCCGTCCCGGTAAATCGATACGTTGAAATTGAAAGCCAAAGCCAGCATTGGCGGGCCTTAAGGTCATATCTACATTAATGCCGGTATGAAGTCCGGTGCCGGAAATACTGGCTGCAGTAATTAAAGTATGTTGCTTATCGGGGTTGAATTTTATATCCATGCTTACATTTTTTAAAAATCGGTAGCGGCAAAGATATTTTAATTTTGTTTACCCGTATGTACAAATGAAATCAAGTGATTTAAAAACGGGATTTATGTGAGTGTTTAATTTTGAACACAGTTATGCTCTTGCTAATAATTCTTTTAGTAAATTTTCTAATTGTTTTACCCTGTTTTCTAATTCCGTAAGATTTCTTCCGATGGCCTGATTTTTTAAAGCCGTTGTATAATCATAAGCCGGCGATCCGGTTACAACCATATTGGGAATTTTAATAGATTTGCTTACGCCACTTTGTGCATTTATTTTACTACCATCTGCAATTTGAATGTGCCCCACTATGCCTGCCTGCCCACCTATCATTACATTCTTGCCAATTTTTGAGCTGCCACTTATGCCGGCCTGTGCAGCAATTACAGAATTGTTTCCTATCTCTACATTATGGGCAATCTGCAGTAAATTATCCAGCTTGGCGCCGGCTCTAATAATGGTGCTGCCCAAGGTTGCCCGGTCGATGCTGGTGTTGGAACCAATTTCTACATTGTCTTCAATAATTACATTCCCTGTTTGCGTAATTTTTTTATACGTACCGTCTTCTTGTGGCACAAATCCAAAGCCATCAGCCCCAATTACAACGTTTGCGTGGATGATGGCGTTGTTGCCTATGCGACATTCATGATAGATTTTCACGCCCGCATATATGAGATTATTGCTACCAATTTGTGTATTTTTTCCGACAAAAACCTGTCCTTTTATAATACTATTATCGCCCACTACAACCCCTTCTTCAAGGATAACAAAATCGCCAATAGCAACATTTTTACCCAAAAATACTGAGGGGTGTATGCTCGCTAATTTTGATATAACTCGTTCATTATCAACGTGTTGT
>JANPAP010000337.1:0-4102 GCA_031429975.1 Chitinophagaceae bacterium | reverse complement strand
GCAACATCATTTCTTTTTTTGTAAGGGTTATTTTTTGGCCGGCTCTGTTGATACATTCCAATGCACTGAAATCAATTTTATTTTTGCCAAACTGGTATTCCTGAGCAACCGGTTTTCTATCGGTTAACTGTTTTCCTTTCTGTGCCAGTTTTACAACTCGTAATAATAATTCTTCCAGATTAAATGGTTTTGTAAGATAATCATCGGCGCCTTTTTTTAAACCCAGCACCCTGTCGGCACTGCTGTTTTTTGCACTCAACATCAATATCGGCACTTCATTATTTTGCAGGCGAATACTTTCGCAAACGCTGATGCCATCTAACTCTGGCAGCATTACATCCAATATCATTAAATCAAAAAACTCCTTCTGCACCATGGCCAATGCAACCGCACCATCATAAGCACTGGTAACTTCATAGTTTTCCAATTCCAGGTTTAACTTTAAAGCTTCGTGTAGATTTTCTTCATCTTCCACCAACAATATGGAAATTTTTTTTTGATTCATAACTGATAAATAATAGCCGATTTATTGTTTAAATATTATGGTAAAAATGCTTCCTTGCGGAACATTATCAGTAATGGAAATAACCGCATGATGTTGTTCTGCAATTTTTTTACTGAGGTACAATCCCAACCCGGTTCCTTTTGCTTCTTTGGTTGCTTTATTGCCAACACGATAAAACTTTTCAAAGATTTTCGTTTTGTCTTCATCAGCAATTCCTTTTCCATTATCTGCTACAGTAAATTTTATTTTTTTTAATTCCTGCTGTACCGAAACATTTACAATGGCTGCCTTGTCTGCATATTTACTGGCGTTATCAATTAAATTATTAACGGCCATTTGCAACATCGTTCTATCTCCATTAATAAAAATATTTTCAGCAAGGGAAGTAATATAAATTCTGTCGGGATACCGCATTTTAAAATCATCTACACAACCGGCAATCAGTTCCGAAAAATTGATGGCCTCTTCCGTAATATGATATTTACTGTCTTCTAATTGTGCCACCAATAATAAATTATTGCAAAGTGCATTCAATCTGTTGGCTTCCTGAATGGTATTGTGAATTAATTTTTGCGACTGGCTTTCATCGAGTTTTCTTTTTTGGAGTGTTTCTAAATTTAGTTTGGCAATTGTAATGGGTGTTTTTAATTCATGAGTAATCGCCATCATAAAATTTTGTTGCTGTTGCCCCAATTTTAATTGTCGCCTAACCGCTCTAAAAACGTAAACAGCACCTGCAATAATTACTAATAAAAACACGGCCCCTTCGCCAATATATTGTGCAGTTTTTCTTTTTTCAATCTGCTTTACTTTAGCCACTTCATCATAATATCCAGGATTGTCTTTTAAAATCTGGTAGGTGGTAATTGTGGCCATCTGGTGATTTTGATTATTGAGTTCAATAAACCACCAAACTAATGCAGCGATAATGTATACCAGTAAAAACCAGTAGCCAATAAATATAAAGCGGAGCTTTTTTGTTTTATAAAAAGTTAATGGCATGGTTTGTTGAAAATAAAAAAGCAAAACACCGGTTTATCTATTATTTAAACAGGCAATTTCAAAATTATATTAACGCACTTTTTCTACTCTTACTCCCACACTTAAAATATTGGGCAATGGGTTTTCCCTCATGATGTGTGAAATTTTAAACTTATAGTTACCGGGCCTTGTAAATTTTACAGGGCCATTGGTAATTGATTTTCTTAACTCCCAGATATCATCCATTCCTGCACCTTCCCATCCTGTTGCATCGGCACCTAATTGCAAATCGAAACGTTGCGTTTTATAACTGCTGTCGCCGGGATTTTTTGTGGCAATGTTTAACCAGATATTATTATAGCGATAGGCATCTGTATGCCTTAATATAATAAATATTTTGTAGTTGGCCGCCGTATCATTTATTGAAAATTCAAAATCGGGTTGAAATTGATATTGCCATTTATATTGTGGCACCGAAATATTTTTTTCAAATACATCCAGTTTTTTACAGGAAGCAAACAGACATGCAGCAACTGCAACAAAGAATACATTTTTAAACACACTTGCAATAAATAGTGATGGTATTTTTTTCACAAAAAACATTTTAAACAAAAATAATAAAACTATAGGCTTGTCTTTTTTAGTAGCTACAACAAATTGCTAACTGGTTTATAAAGCATTCAACACTTGCTCTTTGGCTTTTTCTAATTCATCCTTCATGGTTACTACACAAATCTGAATACCGGCATCATAAGCCTTACTACCGGTTGTATTTATTTCCCTGCCAATTTCCTGGATGATGAAAGAAAGTTTTTTGCCTTTTGCCTGGTCGTTGTTTGCCAACAGGCTTCTGAAATAATCGCAGTGTTGTTTTAACCTTACCTGCTCTTCGTGAATGTCGATTTTTTCAATGTAATAAATCAACTCCTGTTCCAATCGATTGCCATCATAATTCTCTTTGCCCACATGCGTTTCTAACAACTGTACAATTTCTTCCCTTATTCTTTTAATGCGATTAGGCTCCAGTTTTACAATCAATTCTTCCTGTGCATTGATATTGCTGATGCGTTGGTATAAGTCTCTTTCTAAACTGGCGCCTTCTTCCAAGCGGTGCATATTTAATTCATCAATTGCAGCCTGCAACACTTTTTTAAATTCTTCAAAATCACTGTCATTCAACACATCATTTGCCGGAGTAACAACTTCTGGCAATCGCAGCAATGCACTTAACACCGAGTTGGTATCAATATTTAATTCACCCGCCAAAACATCTATCTGTTGGTAATAGGCTTTTATTAAATCAGTATTAATATTTACTGGTTTTGATGTGCCGTTTTGTTTGATAGAAATATTACAATCAACCGATCCCCGAACCAATTGGTCCTGCAAAATATTGCGGATATCAAATTCATACGGACGTAATAAAGCTGGTAGTCGCATTTGCATTTCGAGTTGCTTGCCGTTGAGTGATTTTATTTCAACTAAAAAAGTTTTGTCGTTTACGGTTTGTTCGGCTCTTCCAAAGCCTGTCATTGATTTTAGCATCTGTTATATTTAGCTTGTAAGTTACTACTATGTTGGTATCTATTAAAAATTGTCAAAAACAAATTATTTGTTGAGAGCAAGCAGTGCAAACATTTCTGCCTGAGAATATTTTTGCATTTCGCCGGGCTGTAGTCCGTTTAACTGGCAGTTTTCAATAGCGTTACGTATTAGCCGAAGTGTAGGAAAGCCAACAGCAGCCGTCATTTTACGAACCTGCCGGTTTTTACCTTCGGTTAATTTTATTTTTAACCAACTATCCGGAATCGTTTTTCTAACTCGGATTGGTGGATTTCTTGCTGGCACAATGGGGGCTGTTTCAAAAATTGTTGCCCTACATTTTTTTGTGAAATAAATTTTTCCATCAACTGCAATTTCAACACCGCTTTGTAATTGTTCAATTGCTGCTGCTGTAATATTTCCTTCAACCTGTACCCAATATTCACGATCGTGTTGATGAGCAGGATTCAACAATGCATGATTTAATTTTTTATCATTGGATAAAATCAACAAGCCTTCACTGTCATAATCCAAACGGCCTACTGCATACACATCTGTTGGAACATCAAAATAATTTTTTAATGTTTGCTTCCCTTCCTGAGATGTGAATTGACTCAACACATTGAAAGGTTTGTAAATGACACAATAGAAATTCAAAACTAAAAATTGATGGTTGAATGATTAAAAAAACTGCTGACATCAGTTTGCAAAAATAAGAAAGCCCGACATTTTGAGCCGAGCTTTATTATATGAATGGGTTAGTAAGTACAAGGAAATAAATTTCCTTACACAATATTAAAAATAAATTTCTCTAACTAAAAAAAATAATCACTTTTTTTTATTAACATTTTAAAATTAGTTGTGGATAATCGACACCCGATTTTTAGTATTCCGGAGTAATAAAAATGCAAATCAACAATTAATATTTCTGGTTGAATATTTACCAGCATTTGCATCATCTCTTGAAACAACATACAGTACTGCATTACAGCGATTGAAAATAAAAAACAGGAAACAAAAAACTGTTATCGTCCTAAATAAATTTTAAGTAACAAGTAAAATTGCTGATGAAAA
>JANPAP010000336.1:0-2513 GCA_031429975.1 Chitinophagaceae bacterium | reverse complement strand
ATTATGGTTGTTTCATCCAAAGCATCTTTATAATCGGATACTTCCTTTAAACTATTCTGTAGCCTTTTTTCAGATTGGTAAAGTTCTTTGTTGGCAATGATTAATTCTGCCGCCCGTTTTTCTTTTTCTTTGTTTTGAAAAGCCAGTTCTTTGTTCGCTATGATGAGCTCTGCTGCCCGCTTTTCTTTTTCTTCATTTTGAAAAACAAGTTCCTGGTTGGCGATACTTAATTCAGCAGCCCTTTTTTCTTTTTCTTCGTTTTGAAAGATCAGTTTTTTATTGGCAACACTCAACTCATCTTCATGGCTAATCTCTTTCATTTTCTGTCAATTAAAATACGTTAACAACTGAATTATTTTCTACGGTCAGTACAAAATTTTCTTTGGCCGGTTGTGAAATATTTTCCTGAAATAAAAGTGTAAGAACATGCAGGATTATTTTTTTGAACTGCGAAAACTCAGATGGTTTCCGGATAAAATATTTTGCCCCGTTTTCGTAAAGCTTACTCACCACTTCTTTTTCAAAAGAGGTGGAAAAAATAACCACGGGAATAGCATCCAATTTTTTATTTTGTTTTATTTCAGCTAAACATTCAAATCCATTTTTTCGGGGCATATTCAAATCCAGAAAAAGTATCTGTGGAAGTGGATTCGTTTCATTGTTGAGAAACTGCATCAATTGTTCCCCGTCATGCACTGCTGTAAGCTCTATGGAAATTGGAATACCTTCCAATGCATCTTTAAAAAACAGGCAATCGTCTGTATCATCATCAGCCAATAATATTTTAAGCTGTGTTACATTCATGCGTTTAGAACATATTTTAATTTGTTATCCGCTATGATAGTTTCCGTTGCCATAGTCAGGGCATGTTGGATGAGTTGTATAAGTTGATTTAGATTTCCGGGCTTGCGGATATAAATATCAGCTCCGATTTTAAAAAGGCTTGTCATTTGATCATGAGCATTGGATGTTGAAAATATAACTACCGGAAGATTTTTAAGGCTTTCATTTTGTTTTATTTCTGTTAAACATTCAAACCCGTTTTTACGGGGCATATTAAGATCGAGAAAAAGCACATCCGGCAGTTTATGTGTTTCATTGGCGAGCCAATTCATGAGTTGCTCGCCATCATGCACGGCTGTAAAATTAGCAATTGGTAAAAATTTATTGATGGCTTCTTTAAAAAAAATGCAATCATCAGGATCATCATCCGCAATCAGTATATTCAGTTCATTTAAGTTCATGCGTTTAGAATATATTTTAATTTACCGTTCGAAAATATATTTTCGGCTGCCATGGGTAGTGCATGGTGAATTACTTGTACCAGTTGTGCAAAATTGCTCGGTTTACGTACATACACATCGGCCCCGGTATTGAATAGTACCGTTATGTTTTCACGTGAACCGGAAGTAGAGAACATCACCACCGGCAGGTCCTTTAGTTTTTCATGATGTTTTATTTCCGACAAACATTCAAACCCGTTTTTACGAGGCATATTTATGTCGAGAAACAATACATTTGGAAGTTGTTCCGTATGTTTGAGCAGATAAGTCATTAACTGTTCGCCGTCGTGTACGGTTGTAAGTTTTGTGGTTAATGGCAATGCTTCCAATGCCTCTTTAAAAAAAAGACAATCGTCCATATCGTCATCGGCAAGCAGTATGTTTAATATTTTCAAGTTTTTTAAATTTTTTAAAAAATGTGATTCCATTTTTGGGTGAACAACATTGCATTATAATACTTCTACTAAGTTGTATTCATTCTGGCTTAACTAATTTAATGCTTATCATTCTTGGTAATTATATAATCAAGCGTTTGCTGAATTACCATTTTAAGTTCATTAAAGTCTCCGGGCTTTCTTATATAATCGGCAGCCCCCATTTTTATGAGTGTACTTTTTAGATTCTCCTCCAGTTCGGCTCCCCTTGTAAAAGAGGTGGTAAACATAATTACTGTTAGGTTATTCAGCTTTTCGTTTTCTTTTATTTCGGCTAAACATTCAAATCCGGTTTTGCGGGGCATGCTCAAATCAAGAAAAAGTACATCAGGAAGCTGGTCTGCATTTTCCAAAAGATACTCCATGAGTTGCTCCCCATTATTAACGGTACTTAATGTAACAGCAACAGGTAATTCACTTAAAGCTTTTTCAAAAAAATTACGGTCATCCAGATCGTCATCTGCTAGAAGGATGTTTATAGGTATAGATTGACTATTATTCTTCATAGGTTTTTGCGAAATTCCATTAACGGTTGTTTCATGAGTCAGCATATTGAAATTAGTATTGAATCAGTGCAATACAAAGATGAATCCATTTGCTAAAGTATTTGTTGCACAACTTTGTAAATAAGTTACACAATTCACACTTTTGGGAGTTTTTAGTTCTTAGTTTGGAGTCTGGTATTATTGAATTGTAATAGTAAAGCAAATAAAATAAAAGTACTATAGATTTGTACATGCTGGCTAATTAATATTTTGACTTGCTGTAGATCAAAATATATGTTTAGCCTCATTTC
>JANPAP010000335.1:0-2281 GCA_031429975.1 Chitinophagaceae bacterium | reverse complement strand
TGCTTATTAGTCAATAAGACCAACAAGGGCGGAAATTTTGCCTTTCACTTATTTTGGAATGGTAAATAAAACTGCTTGTTGGTAAATAAGACCAACAAGGGCGGGATGTATTTCATAATTTATTTACTTAGCAACCGCCTTTGCTAGGTGCTCGTTTATAAATTATTTTACTATCTCGTTCTACATAGACGCCTGCCACAATTGGATATGAATACTTGGGTGCGTATGATACGCTATTGCTTTTAATAATTATTTTGTCGTTAACTTTAAGGCTATGTAATTGCTGAAATTCATTAGACTTTTCCATCCCAAAACTAAGAATATAATCGACCGCATTAATCCTTACCATCACTCCGAAACCTAATCGTGAGCCTAGCGGAAGAGTAAGAGAGGTTACAACAGCCTCCATATTGGTAGAATCATTTATCTGGTTACTTATTTTAGCAGCACCGGCAAGCACTTTTTTACCTTCGGGAGACGCTTCCCATTTTTTGAACATTATACCAGCAGGAGTAGCCTCCCATTCATTTAATGCAGCTTCCTTTTCAGTAGCAGAGAGTGGCTTTGGGATTGAATTTTTAGAAGTTTCCTTTTTAATTTCACGATTTGCAAATACCAGTCCGCCTACCACAACCAGCAGTAAGATCAGCGAATAAATGATTTTTTTCATACTTTTTGTATGTTTAATTAATAGTATAGTTTTATCTTCTTTTAAATTTTATGCAGTAAAATTACTTTAATAGTATTCATTGCAGCCAAAAAGCAGCAGTCCAAATGTTAAAGTCGTCGGTTTAATTTTTTTCATTTCTAATGTATGTTCGATGTGTCCTGTCGGGGTTACCCGATAGATTTTTTTGAATGAAATTAAAGGTGCTGTAAACTTCGCCGGGACGGAAGCTTTATTGTTTACATGATTATCTTGATGTTGAAATTTTGTCTGAACCATGATTATTGTGATTAACTGATTACCATGAAATAAAATTTATAGAATCAAAATCATAGCAATCACAAAAATCAAAACAAATCATAGTTCAGAAATTGACGTTTGGAGGAGGTTTGTGTCCTGTCGGGGTTTCCACTGCATACCTTATAAATTATAAAGTAGCACCCGTGGAACCCAGACAAATAATGGACTTTAAATTTAAAACTGCCAGTACAGAAATTAAGAAATCATTCCTTTATTATTACCAGTTTAATTCGTCGGGGTTACAGGATAGATTTATTTGAAATAAAGTGTAGACGCTGAAAACCCCGCCGGGACAGCAGGTCTATATATACATAGGATACTTTTGTTGGTGGCTGCCGTTCTATATCTCACAAATTATTCTTTAATATCAAGAAACCTCTTTGCGTTATCATAAAAAATCTTTTGTTTTTCCTCATTAGTTAAGAAGTCTAAAGCATTTAAGAAGTTTATAGAACTAGTAATCGCTTTGGGCCAAACCATTTGGTCGGATCCAAACATAACTCTGTCTAAAAAGCCATATTCTTTTGCAGACTTTAAAAATTTTACTGCAAAATCTTTTGTCATAGGATGTAACCACATCTCAACTCCTAAGTCTGCATAAAGATTTGGATATCCATCCATCATCCTAAGAGTATTTTCATAAAAATTTTCTCCTGCGTGCATTAAGTACACTTTCAATTTTGGATATTTTACTAAAACATCTTCAATTAGAAAAGGGTCGCCAAATTTTATTCTGTACTTTGGCCAACCTAAGTTTTGTGCATTAGGAAAGCTTCCTCCTGAATGATAGCCAACAGGAATTCCATATTTCTCACAAATGGCTAAATAAGGTTGATAGCTTGTGTCAGCAAGTGTTTTCCCTTTGTAGACAGCCATAACTTCTCCAAAAACTTTTATTTTTCCAGATTTTACATATTCTTCAAATTGTTTTATTGGAATAAGAGTGTCTTCATTATCTTGATACCCTGGAATAAATCGTTTATCTGCTTTTGTATATATTTCCAGACTTTCAATTGGCCCACTGACAACTGCATATTTAATATTATGTTGGTTCATTTTTTTAATAGTTTCCTCAAGTGTTTCTTTGGCCGTTTTACTTGATGCAAGCCCATTTCTGGCTGTCCCAACCCAAAAGTTTTTTTCTATATAGCTGTGCATATGCACATCAATTATTTGTCCAATAGATGTTTTGGCAACGAATGTGCAGAATGTCAAAAGCAGAATTGTTTTTTTCATTTAAAGTTAGTTTTGAAAGTTGCTTAAAACTCTCGGTAATATATATGGGTGATATGTCGCAATACGGTTGCCACCAAC
>JANPAP010000334.1:0-4050 GCA_031429975.1 Chitinophagaceae bacterium | reverse complement strand
TGACCTGGTTTAAAAAAGATCAAACAGTAAATTGGCATACTGCATCTTTTGAAGAAATCCTTACCACACTAAAAAAAGTATTATAAAAAAAGCCCGTTTCAAAAACGGGCTTTTTTTTCTACCATATCTTAATCCTTTCTTCGGGAGTCTTATATAATTTATTGCTCGATTTTACTTTAAATGCTTTGTACCAGGCATCCATATTTACGGGTGTACCAATTGTTCTGTATTGCCCTGGTGAGTGGGTGTCGGTAAGAATTAACTGTGCTTCTGTTTGAGGTAAAGTAGTACCTCTCCAAACTTGAGCCCATGCAAGAAAAAAACGTTGATCGGGAGTAAAGCCATCAATCTTTGTTTTTGTTTTTCCCTGCTCGGTCATTTTAAATGCTTCGTAAGCAACATTCAATCCACCCAGATCACCAATGTTTTCACCCAATGTTAGTTTGCCATTTACATGAATGGAATCTTGTACCGTATAGCCATCAAACTGACTAACCAGATCTTTCGATTTTGCATCAAATTTTGTTCGGTCTTCTTCAGTCCACCAATTTCTCAACGTTCCATCAGCATCATACTTGCTACCGTTATCATCAAAACCATGCGACATTTCATGACCGATTACAGCACCAATTCCACCATAATTTATTGCGTCATCTGCATCAGCATCAAAAAATGGGAACTGCAAAATTCCTGCAGGAAAAACAATCTCATTCAAGGTTGCATTATAATATGCATTCACAGTAGGAGGCGTCATTCCCCAACGTTCTCTATCAACAGGTTTGCCTAATTGGTTGATCATATAATTGTAACTCCACTTACCAACATTGGCAACATTTTCAAAATAAGTCTGGCTGTTTATTTCCAAACCTTCATAATCCTTCCATTTATCGGGGTAACCAATTTTTGGGCGAAATGCCGCCAGTTTTGCAAGTGCTTTTTGTTTGGTTTCGGGGCTCATCCAATCCAGTTGATTGATGCGGTTGCCAAACGCAATTCTTAAATTACTTACCAGTTCGGCCATACGGGCTTTTGCTGCTGGCTTAAAATATTCTTTAACATAAAGCTGTCCTAACAAGTCGCCAATAGAACCATCTGTTAAGGATGAAATCCTTTGCCAACGTGGTGTTTGAACTTTTTGTCCACTTAAAACCTGGTTGTATACAAAGTTTGCTTCAACAAATGCATTACTTAAATAAGGCGCTGCCGATTTTAAAATATTCCACTGCAGATAAGTCTTCCAATCTTGTAATGGTAATGCGGTTAATAAACTGTCTGCCGTTTTAAAAAATGATGGATTGTTTACCAAAATACTGTCTTCGCCTTTTACATTTAATAAACCCAAAAAGTTTTTCCAGTTAATGCCCGGAGTTGTTTTGCTAAAATCAGCAACCAAAAATTTGTTATAAGTTTTATACGGGTCTCTCATTTCTACACGGCTCATTTGTGCAGCTGCCAGTTTCTTTTCTAATTCAAAAATTGTTTTGGCATTTTCTTGTGCCTGGTCGTTACTGATACCAACTAATGAAAATAAAGTGCTGATGTATTTTTTATAAGCTTCTTGAATTTTTAAATTGCGCCCTTCATTTTTTAAATAATAATCCCGATCGGGTAGAGATGTACCACCCTGGCTTAATTGAGGCATCATGTGTTCCACATCTTTCCTGTCCTGTCCAACAAAAAAACCAAACAACGAACCAGCAATTCCTTCAGTACGTTCGAAGGCAATTTCATTGATACAACCCTGAATGGTACTGATGGCTGAAACTCTTGATAGGTGCGGCATTATTGGAGTTGCAACTCTTTTTTCAATGGCAGCACTATCCATTCCGGCTGTATAAAAATCGGCTACTCTTTTGGTTGCAGAACCTGCTGTTGCAGATTTATCCATGGCTGCTTTTTCCAAAACTGTTTTTACAGCATTGATATTAAAATCTCTTAACTGGTTAAAACTTCCCCAACGGGTTTCCTTTGCAGGTACCGGATTATTTTTTATCCAAATTCCATTTGCATAACCGGCAAAGTCATCACCGGGATGAATGGAAAAATCCATATTAGCTGAATCAATAAATTTTGTGATGCTGGTTTGAGCAGTAGCAATGGAACTTCCTAATAAGCCAATCAACGCTATTGAAAGAACTTTTAGTGGTACATATTTAATTTTCATGCTTTATGGTTTTGTGAAAACCGAAAGTATTGAAAAAGCAGTTACTATAATTGCCGTTCTTCATATTTTAATTTGAAAAAATATAATGGTCTGCAATATTGAATTATTGAGCCTGAATTAATTTTGCTCAATTTTATTTTGATAAAAAAATTAAAGGAATTGAACCTGCAAATAATTTTTTAAGAAAGAGAAATACTCCATTCAACAGTTGTGTTTCCAACAATATCTTTGATACAGGTAAAAATAAAACAGTTGTTGAATGGCATACTAATTAGATCGGTTTCGGTAGAGATATTAATGTTGCCATTTGCATAAGCCTCAACAGAAGAAGTATTAATTAGATTCCAACCTGCTTGCACATTCTCAAGAATGTGTCCAATGTCGAAGCGTTGTTGGGCTAATTTTTCTACGATGTCATTTAACAAATCGGGCTTATCTAATGTTGCCGTAATTTCAATTGCTGAACGTTCCATTTGCTTACATTTTTTTAAAAGGATTTTTGGATAGTCTAATTTTTTCAGGATAGCTGTTTTTTATTTCCTGAATCGAATATGAAGGTAACGATGATGTAAATTGAAAAAGATAGAAATTTACATCAATTTAGTAAGTAAAAAATTGGGTGTTTGAGTAGTAAATCAACTACAAGTTAAGTAAGTAGTGTGCTTACTTTATTTTGTATAATTCAAATATAAATACTGATTTTTTTATTTAGAATACAATTTCGATTGGTTAAAATAAACGAAATAGTTTACCCTCTTTTCCATTTGCCTGATTTCATAAATAGATAGGATAACAAAAATATCAAGGACCAATATACTAGTTCATTGCTCCATGCAACGGTTAATGAAATATAATTCAGTTTCATAAAATACCAGGTGTACATAAGATAAAAGCTAATGGCAATAATTTCTATACCCAGGTTTATTTTTGTAAAGCCCGTGCCTGTAACAGCATTCAGCCAAATTATGGCCATGCACATAAAGAGCATACCAATGGTTACCATTCGTAAAACCGGTATGCCTTGTTCAATAAATGCTTCGCCCTGCCCAAACAAACTAAAAAAAGCATGCGGAAAAATATTAATGAGCAGACAAAGTATAAAGCAGCAGCCAAAACTCCACATGGTAATTTTCTTAACAGCTTCCAATACTTTATCTTGTTTTTGCTGCCCCATTAAATTACTCACCATTGCATTGCAGGTACCCGAAAAAGCCCAGGCAAAAACTCCGGCCAGTCCAAAAACATTTCGCATGGTATTGCTGATAGCTTTTGCTTTTTCATCATGTCTTGATTCAATCAAAATAAAAAAAGTGAGCCAGGTAATTATACTGATCATAAACTGTAATACCAGTGGTGTGGCAATTTTTAAGATTTGTTTACTTTTAGTAAAATCGTATTTTAAATTTTTCAGCAATCCATATTCTTGCTTTAAACCGGTTTTTATTAAAACAATAAACACCAGCAGGCAACCCGATATTTCGGCAATTACAGAAGCAACTGCTGCGCCATTAAATCCCATTTTAGGAAAACCGGCATGACCGAATATCAGCAGGTAATCAAATAAAATATTTATTAAGGCTTCTGCTACAAAGCCAAAAATTATGTAGCGGCTGTTTAGCGATGCTACTAAAAATGCATTGCCAATTTGAAAAAGAAATAAAAAGGGTAGCCCAAATATTCTGATTCTCAAAAAACTCATTTCCAGCGGATAGGCTTTTGGGTCGGCCACTGCCTGCAAAATAAAAGGTGCAATCAGCCAGGTAATTAATATTCCGGCAAATGCAAATTGTAAAGCAATACGAATTCCTTGCGAAAAAATTATTTTAAATGCAGCCGGATCATTACTGCCTGCAGATCGGGAGAACACGGCCTGTACTGCATTGTTT
>JANPAP010000333.1:0-8043 GCA_031429975.1 Chitinophagaceae bacterium | reverse complement strand
GGAAGTAACAATACTTTGTATAGGCCGGCATATCAACAAAGCCAGTTAAGAGCAAATTTATTTGCAAAAAATAGCGATGGTACTGTGTCGATTAATGATGGTGTTTTATCAACTTTTGATGATGTTTTTAGCGATGAAACCAACAGGGATGATATGTATAAATTGCCCAATTTTACCGAGAATATTTCCATCCTTCGCAATGCAAAATCTATTTCAATTGAAAGAAGGAAACCGGTTAATGAAACAGATACTATTTTTTACCAGATGTTGAGCATGAAGAATAAAGGCTACCAGTTGGAATTTACTTTTGATGCATTTAAAGCACCAGAAGGTACTACTGCTATTTTGGAAGATTTATATTTAAATAGTAAAACTGCTCTAAGTATGAGTGCAGTTAGCAGGTATGATTTTGATGTAAAAAGTGTAAATGCTGCTTCTGCAATTCCAAACCGTTTCAGAATTGTATTTAAGAAACTGGTTCAGTTTACCGACATCAAGGGATATGTATCAAACAATGATATTGCTGTAGATTGGAAGGTTGGAAATGAATTTAATATTCATCATTACGAAATTGAAAAATCTACCAATGGTACCAATTTTGTTTTTGTCGGTACACAATTGAGTGCTGGAAATGCAACTGCATCTACAAATTATTCTTGGTTGGATGTAAATCCTTCAGCCGGTATTTATTATTATCGAATTAAGTGTATTGGCAATAATGGAGTAATAATTTACAGCGATAAGGTTAAAGTAAGCATTGCAAAAGGAAGTGGCTTGCCTTATATATATCCTAATCCTGTAACTGAAAATAGTATTGGCTTACACTTAACCAGTATGCCTGCCGGTTTGTACAATATCAAATTGCTAAATGAAACTGGACAGGTTGTTTACAGCGAAATTATTATTCATGCAGGTGGTACCGCTACAAAAATAATTGTGCCTAAATCTACCTTGGTAAGTGGTGCATATAATTTAGAAGTGACGGCTCCTGATAAAAAGAAAACTGTTATTAAAGTGATTGTTCAAACAAAATAAAAAATACAAATGATTGTAAAGCCTTCAAACTGTAACAAGTTTGAAGGCTTTTTTTATGTTAGTAAAACTTGTTTATTTTAATTGATTGTATAACAAATACTGCAGTAATTTTATAGATTATTTTATGTTATATTTGGGCAGCCGAATTTGCTGATTACATTAATTGAAAAATATTTTTATGAATAAAATCTTTACGCTTTACAAATGTTCTGAATCGAACTGTAAAATCGAAGCCAATCAACTTTTTCAATTTCTTAAAAAGGGCTTTATTGTAAGTTTGATATTGTTGATTTCAAATTCAGTGCTGTCGCAGGTTTCAGTAACCGGTGCCCTTTCAGGGAACGGCACATTCAGCTCCCTTACTAAATCTGGCGGAGCATTTCAATCAATTAATGCAGCGGTACAAACGGGGGCCAATATCATTATTACGATTACAGGTAATGTGCTTGATGAAAATGGTGCTAATGGATTGAATGGTGGAATATGGCAATCGATAAAAATTACAACTACGGGAAATAATACAATATCAGGTGATGTAGCAGGGCCGTTAATTAATTTTAATGGGGCTGATAATATTACAATTGATGGGATAGCAACCACCGGTGCCAATACACTCAGTTTTGAAAACGTAAGTACAACAAATACAGCAAGCACGTTTCAATACATCCACGATGCTATGTCAAATAAAATTTTGAATTGTAGCATTAAAGGATCTTCAACAAATACTTCTGGAGGTACCATACATTTTAGAGGTACAGCCGGAACAACCGGAAACGATAATAATAGTATAGATCATTGCAACATTACAATGGCTGGAACCAATACGCCCAATTTTGCAATTTATTCGTCAGGTAGTCCGGTTGCTGGAAAAGAAAACGACAACAACAGCATCAGCAATTGTAATATTTCTGATTATTATTCAACAACAACAACTTCCTATGGAATTTATATAATTGCAGGAAACAGTGCCTGGGTTATAAATGGAAACAGGTTTTTTCAATCAACAACAAAAATAGCATCAGCAAATAATATACATGGAGCAATTGCAGTAATCACTAATGCCAATGCTGGTTTTGGTATCAATGATAATATAATTGGTTATGCCAGTGCTGCTGCGGTTGGTAATTATTCGATTTCGAGTTTGTTTGATTCAAGATTTATTGGCATCCAGATTCAAACAGGTGTAGGATCTGCAGTAAATAATGTTCAGGGAAATATCATTCGCAGTATCGATTTTTCAACGAACTCAACCAATGGATTGGGAACAGGCATATTTACTGCTATAGCTTTGGTATCTGGCAGTGCAACAATTGGTACAACAAGCGCAAATATTATTGGTGATGAGGCTTTAAACGGGGCAATCTTAATCAGCAATAATGCCGATGCCGGATTGGTAAATGGCATCTACAGTGCATCTACCGAACAGATAAATATCAGTGGAAATAAAATAGGGGGTATCACTGCATTTGCAGCATCTGGCACAGGAATTCATTTTAATGGGATTACCAGTATTGGTGGTGGCAGTAATTTAATTTGCAATAATAATGAGGTGGGTGGAAATAGTTTAAATAGCATTCAAATTGGTGTTACTGGTTTTACAAATGCGGCTTGCACCGTAAAAGGTATTTTTATTTCTGCATCACTTAGCAATAACGCAATAGGATTAAACTGGGTAAAAAATATTAGTAATTTTAGTAGTTCCAATGCATTGGCATCTACCATCCGGGGTATTGACTGTTCAAGGGGTGTCAGTGTTGTTCTTTCTAATAAAATAAATGCTGTTAGGTACGATGGTAAAACCGTTACCGGAATGGGAAATATCGGTATTTTAATGTCTTCAACAGCTTCCTCTGGTACTCAAACTGTTTCGCAAAACCTGATTACAGATTTATCAGTGACTACAACAGCTACAGAAAATGTAACCGTTGCCGGAATCAATATCCGGGACGTAGTAACGGCAACGGTTACCCGAAACAGGATTTACGGGTTAACCAATAAATCAACGGGTACTTTGGGATTTGTAAATGGTATTTGGGCCTCATTCAGTGCTAATTGCAGTATTGCTAATAATATGATAAGTCTCGATAATGCTACCAATACAAATGGAATACAAATAGCCGGCATTTTTGATAACGGAGCAACAACTGCCGTTAGCAATTATTGGTATAATTCGGTAGTGATTGGTGGTGCACAAGGTATTGTTTCTGCAAATTCGGTTTGCTTTCAAAAAGCTGGAAGCAACATGGTTAATTTGAGAAATAATATTTTTGTTATGAAGCGTACAGGCGCTGGAAATTTTTATGCCATTGTAAATAATAATGTTGGAGGTACTTGGTCATCAAACAACAATGTTATTTATGCTACCGTTGCAGCAACAACCGGAGCTTGGGGTTCACCGCCAGCAGGTAATTGCACTTTTTCTGTTTGGAAAACTGCTTCAGGCGGCGATGCCAATAGTTTAAATGTTTTGCCTGTTTTTGCTAATGAGGCGATAGCAGATTTATCCTTAAATCAAAATCTAAATTGCAGTATTGCCGGTAAGGGGGTTTCTATACCCTCAATAACCGATGACTATTTTGGTACAACCCGGATTAACCCTACAGACATTGGGGCACATGAATTTGCTACTACATTTACTACTTGGATTGGAAATAATTCCAACTGGAATGATTCAACCAATTGGTGTGGTAAAGTGCCCAGCAGTTTAATAAATGTTATTATCCCGGCATCGGTACCCAATTATCCAATAATCATTTCAGGGGTTAATGCCTTTGCAAATAGTATTGATATTAATACTTCAGCATTCGTTACAATTAATGAATCAGGTAAACTAGCTGTTTCGGGAAATTTTGTAAACAGTGGTACTTTAATAAACAGAGGAGAGTTGCTTTTGGTAGGAAATAATTTGCAAAGTTTTCCAGGTAATACTGGTATTGTTAGTTACATGAATAAACTAACTATTAATAATACCTCTGGGTTAAATCCTGCAGTAATATTCGATGCAAATTTTGCAATTTCTGGTGTTTTAAATCCTATTGCAGGTGATATAGAAGTAAATAATGTTATTGTTACACTTCGATCAACAGCCGATTCAACGTCAAGGGTTGCAATGGTTACTGGAACAATAAATTATTCTGGTGATGGTAAATTTGCAGTAGAGCGTTATTTCCCGGCAACAAGGTCATGGCGATTAATTACAGCCCCTTTGTATGGCACAAAACCAATTTTGGATAACTGGCAAAATGGTAGTAACAACGATCCGGGTATTGGCACATTAATCACTGGTAACCCAACAGCAAATGGATTAGATGCCAGTACAGATATTAATGCATCTATGAAAACGTATAATAGCAGTACACAAAGTTTTGATGAAGTGTTGAATACGGTTGATACCAAATTATCGAATGGTACAGGATTGGGTGCAGATAATATTGGCTACTTTTTATGGGTAAGGGGCGATAGAAATACATCAACCTTAATTGCTCCAAATAGTAATACAACAACATTAAAAAGTATTGGGTTATTACAAACGGGCTTACAAACATTTGCAGCTGCTAATGTTGCAGGTAATTTTACACTTGTTGGTAATCCATATGCATCTCCAATAAATTTTAATACAGTTACCAGAAATAATCTTGTAAAAAGATTTTATACCTGGGATCCTACAATAAATAAAGTTGGAGGCTTTGTAGTGGTTGACAATTGGGATAATGCAGCAACTTATTTAAAAGATATTTCACCAAGTAGTCAGGATGTAAATATTCAATCCAGCCAGGCGTTTTTTGTTGTAACCGATGATCTTGCAATTCCTGCTTCAATTGCAATAAATGAGGCTAATAAAACTGCAGTGAATAATATCAATCTGTTCAGGCCAACTTCGGGTAATGAAATTTTTAGAAGTAGTTTGTTTACGGTTTCGGCTGGTAATGTTTTGAAATTTGCAGATGCAAATGTTGCAAGTTTTGATGATACTTATAGTAAAATGGTTGACTTGGGTGATGCAACAAAGCTTACTAATATTGATGAGAATTTTGGATTAATTACAAATAATAAAGTGCTTGCTATTGAACGCAGGCCAATACTAACGTTAACCGATACCTTATTTTTTGACCTAACTAAAACCGCAAATGGCGATTATCAATTTGTGTTTGAGCCAACATTAACCAATGCCAATAATTTGATGGGCGTTTTAGAAGATTTGTATTTAAATACCAGTACAGATGTAAGCTTAGCTTCAACTACAACTTATAATTTTAATATCAATACTGCTGCTCCAGCTTCTGCTGCAGCTAACCGATTTAGAATTGTATTTAAGCCAATAATTATTACACCAGTTACATATAGTAGTGTAAAAGCCTGGCAGCAACAAAAAAATATTAAAGTTGAATGGAAAGTAGAAAATGAACTTAATATTTTAAGTTATGATGTTGAAAAATCTGTTGATGGCATTCGATTTAATAAAATAAATACTACCATGGCTGCTGCTGTAAATGGGGGTGCATATACCTATAACTGCATTGATATTAATCCTGTATCGGGTGATAATTTTTACCGGATAAAAAATACCGGCAGGGGTGGTGTTATTGAATACAGTTTAATTGTAAAAGTAAATATCGAAAGTCTAAAAGCTGGAATTAGGGTCTACCCTAATCCAGTAATTGGAAATAAAATTGGCTTGCAGTTTAATAATAAACCTGCCGGATTTTATACTGCAAATCTTTTTGATAATTCAGGACAGCTCGTAAATAAAAAAGAAATTCGTCATTTTGGAGGAAATGCTTTGTTTATTATTGGATTGGAAAAGTCCCTGCCAACTGGCTCTTATTTATTGTTAATTGATTCAAAATCAATTAATCCGGAAGTTTTTAAAGTTGTAATCGTTCAATAAATTTATCTGCATTCATAAAAAAACAGGCTTGAATTATTAATTCAAGCCTGTTTTTTATTTAAAATATAGGGATGGGTTATTAATACTATAGTTTTTACTTAATAAAAACTTGGCATATATATGTATAAATTTTCAAACATGGTACGGTTATTGGCTAATTCTTTATATCTTTAATAAACGCACCTTAGAAATCTATAACAAGACATTCCTTCAAAATTCTTTTATCCCAAAGAAATACCTTTAATATTAAAACCCAGGTTAGTATTTATTTCAGATTGTTTTAGTCCGGTTTAATAATGAATAATGAAAATTTTATGTCAAAATTTTATCTTTTTATAATTGCCACATTGGCTTTGTCAAAAGTGGCTTTTGCTCAAACAACCTTTACATGGATTGGTGGTACTATTGGCGATTTCCAAGTATCAACAAATTGGTCACCTAATAGAACAGTTCCTGTTACTACAGATATATTGGCCTTTAATGCAACTACTGCAATTACAATTTCAAATATTCCCAATCAAACAATTGGTGCTATCCGAATTTTATCTGGTACCAATGCGGTTACTTTTAAAACAAATTTAAGTACAAACATCCTTTCATTAAATGCAGTAACGCCTTTAATTTATACAACAGCCGGATCAGTTTTAGTTGGAGATTTTTTAACTATTGCATTAACTAACACTGCAGCATTTACAATCAGTTCAGGTACTTTCGGAATTGCTTCAAGCTCAGGTGGAAGAGTTACCATCAACAGTGCACTTACAGTAGCAGGCGGAACTTTAGATTTTGATGTGTCCGGAACAGGTGGTGCAGTAATAAATGCAAATGCTTCCATAAAATATCTTTCCGGATCTTTTAATTCTTCAACTGCAGCTGCAATTACCTGGACGAACTCCTCAAATTATTTTCATGCAGCAGATGGAAGTTTTGCATCGGCAATTCCGGTTTCCACCTGGAACACTGGTTCAACTTGTAATATAACTGGTATGAACTCTGGAACTATTGCTCCTACCGGATTTGGAACTCCGGTATTTTTTTCAAACCTTATTTGGAATTGTCCATTACAATCTGGTAATGTTGATTTAAATATTATTGGCGTAACCGTAAATATTAATGGAACACTTACAATTACAAATACAAATAATCAATCCATATTTTTTTCGGGAACAGGTTCGGTTGTTTTTAATGTGGGGAGTTATGTACAAAATTCAGGAACGGTAATGTTACAAACTAATTCGGGCAGTACTACATTAAGTGTTGCCGGAGGTTTTACACAAAATGCAGGCGTATTGGATTTTGTGGGTGGAGGAGCTTCATCAGGAATTGGGTTGCTGGATTTAAAAGGGAGTGTTTCTAAAAATGCAGGATCAATATGGCAATCCAGTAGTACCAATACAGTTGCACAAATGTTTGTACAATTTTCTGGATCAGCATCACAAGTTGTAAATATTGCTGGTACTTGGTCAGATCCGGCTGCTGGCAGATGTCATATTACGAATAATAATTCAGATGCAATTGGGGTAGCCTTAACCGGTACTTTAAAAGTTGTAAATAACAATAGTAGTTCACCCGCAACTTGTAATGTTTCTGGTCAATTTTCTGGTACTGGTGCTGTAACTTATTCCGGTACAGGTGCAGGTGTTGGAAATTTTACGTTGACATATAATGCAAGCGTTACACAATTAGCATCAACCGTTGAATTTCCTGCAACTAATGGCCCAACAAATCTTACAATAAATAATTTAGTAGCTGTTAATTTCCCTGCTTCTTTTGGCAGAACTATTACCGGTACTTTAAATATGATTAAAGGAAATTTAAGTATTGGTTCGGGTAATACCCTAACCTTATCAAATACTTCATTATCTACCCAATTAACTTATGCTGCCGGTTTTATTACCAGCGGTACTTTAAGCAGAAGGTTTCCAACATCAGGTTTACCAACAAATGCATCAACCAGTAATTCTCTTTTTCCTTTTGGATCAGGGGCAAATAATCGGAGTATCAATGTGTTTTTTTCGGCTACAAATTTAACGGGTGGTACAGCCGGAAACATTGCAATATCACATACGGCTGCAATAAATACAACTGCAATTTCAGTAGTTGACAATGGCATTACCTTG